>CAYOHU010000053.1:0-8922 GCA_964403845.1 uncultured Acetatifactor sp. | reverse complement strand
CCTGAGCCTTTCCTGTAGCATCCTGATGAACAGCTATAAGACAAGGAACACCCTTTCCAGCCTGATACTCACTACGTACAGTATGTCCGGGTCCCTTAGGAGCAATCATGGTTACATCTACATCTGCAGGAGGTACGATACAACCGAAGTGAATGTTAAAGCCATGAGCAAACATCAGCATATTGCCTGCTTCCAAATTGGGTTCAATATCATTCTTATAGAGATCAGCCTGCTTTTCATCATTAATCAGAATCATAATAATGTCTGCCTTCTTAGCAGCCTCTGCAGCAGTGTATACTTCAAAGCCCTGTGCAACCGCTTTGCTCCAGGACTTGGAGCCTTCATATAAACCGATAATTACATGACATCCGGAATCCTTAAGATTCAGAGCATGTGCATGACCCTGGCTACCGTAACCAATGATAGCAATTGTCTTACCTTCTAATAAAGAAAGATTACAATCTTCCTGATAAAAAATTTTAGCCATTTTTCTTTTCCTCCATAGCTTTATTTAGAATGTAATATTTATAACTGTTAGGTTTCCCTAGAGCTAACTATGTAATAGCTGTGTTCCATGCATCTTACCGCATTATACCTCGTTTTCTAAGTATACTACGTTCTCAATCCCACGTCCCAGTCCTGCAATACCGGTTCTTGCAATCTCAAGGATCTGATATCCGTCCAGCATCGTAATGAACGCATCAATCTTGCTTTGATCACCGGTCAGCTCAATCATCAGGCTCTCAGGAGCAACATCAATTATCTTGGCACGAAATACATCCGCAAGGGATATGATTCCCTGACGCTTATCTGCTTGTGCTTTCACCTTAATCATAACAAGCTCCCTGTATACGCTCTCATTCGGCTTTAATTCCTTTATATCGCGCACATCCACAAGCTTCCTGACCTGCTTCTCAATTTGCTCAAGAATTTCATCATCACCGGAAGCAACAATGGTTATACGTGAAAATCTGGGATCGGCAGTCACTCCGGCAGTAATACTCTCAATATTGTAACCACGTCTGGAAAACAGACCAGATATTCTGCTCAGAACACCGGATGTGTTGTCAGCTAATATCTGAAATACCTTTTTCTTCATAGTAACAAAACACCTTTCGTATCGTTAAGGAATACACTAATACTTAATATAACAAGTTCACAGAAGAATGTCAACAAAAAATACTTTAGCTCACTAAAACATTAAAATATTGTAACTATTTGGTTACAATATTTAATCTTCATTCTCCTTACACATGGATAAGGCAACCGTTCCCGTTCTGGCCACCTCCACAATGCTGATAGAGGCAAACAGAGTCATAAATGCCTTCACTCTGTCCGGAGTATCGCAAAGCTGAATCAACATGTAATGCTTGGATACATCTACGATTTCAGCCTTCATGCTCTCACAGATCTCCATAATCTCACGGCGATTATTTTTATTATATTTAACCTTTAGCAGCATAAGCTCCCTGTTAAAGCATTGTTGCTCATCAAAGGTTTTTACCTTAATAACATCCAGCTTCTTATTCAGCTGTTTCTCAATCTGCTCAATAGTGCGCTCATCACCACTGCTTACAATTGTCATTCGTGATACCGTGGAGTCATCGGTTTCACCCACTACAAGGCTGTCGATATTAAAGTATCTTCTTGAAAAAAGACCAACGACCTTGCCAAGCACACCGGCACGGTTCTCAACTAAAACAGAATAAATTCTCTTCTTCATCCCAAACCTCCTTTATACCAAATCCATGGGATCAATCAGGCATTCCAAAATCATAGAATTATCTTCCTTTAAGAATGCATCAAGAATCTCATCACATTCGTCCATATTGGTAAGTCTCAGGAAACTAATGCCGTAAGCTGCAGAAAGCTTTTCAAGATCCGGACTCCCTGACAGCTCAACAACGGAATAATGATCCTTATAGGTGAAGTGCTGATACTGACGTACCATACCTAAATAGTTGTTTTTTAATACAACAATTTTTACAGGAATGTGGTGCTGCTGCATGGTTGCAAGCTCCATCATGGACATCTGAAAGGAACCGTCACCGCAGACAGCGATTACCTGTCTGTCCGGTGCAGCCACCTTGGCTCCCATTGCTGCAGGAATCGAATATCCCATGGTTCCCATACCGCCGGAGGTTAGAAATTTTCCGGATTTCACTACATGATAACCGCAGGACCAAATCTGATTCTGACCTACATCGGCAACATAAACGCCATCCTCCTGCATCTTTTCAGAAAGTCTGGCAATAAATGCAGCAGGATCCACATATTCAGGGTTGGGAGTACGTTTCTTCTCCATGGTGCTGCGATATTCGTTCAGGACCTCAATCCATTCCTCAGATTCGCACCTGAAATCCTCTTTCATCAGATCAAGGAAGATATTGTCAGCATCACCAACCAAAGGAATGGTAGGACCTGCATTTTTTCCAATTTCAGCCGGATCAACATCAATATGTACCAAAACCTTATCCTTGGTAATCAAGTCAGGCTGGCTGACTGCTCTATCCGCAACACGCGCACCAACCATGATTAAAAGATCAGATTCATTCATGGCGCGGTTTGCATAGGCCTTTCCGTTATTTCCCACCATCCCGTAATACAAGGGATGCTTCGTAGGCATTGCACCGATACCCATCATAGTCGAAACCACAGGAATCTGATGCTTTTCTGCAAACATTCTGAGCTCATCCTCCGCTTCACTCAAAATCACACCGCCGCCGGCACAAATAATAGGCTTCTTCGCCTTTTCAAGCTCACGGGCAACCTTTTTGATCTGTGCTGCATTACCTTTTACCGTAGGCTTGTAGGTACGCATACTGATTGTGTCGGGGTATTTAAATTGCTTGATCACGGCATTCTGAATATCAATGGGGACATCAATTAATACAGGTCCCTTTCTTCCCGTATTTGCAATATGAAAAGCCTCTTTAAATATTCTGGGAATTTCGTTTACATCTCTCACCAGATAGCTATACTTTACAAAGGATTCCACGGCGCCTGTGATATCAGCTTCCTGAAACACATCGCTTCCCAAAAGTGCACTGTTTACCTGACCGGTAATGCAAATCAAAGGAATACTGTCAGCAAAGGCTGTGGCGATTCCGGTAATTACATTGGTTGCACCGGGACCGGAGGTGACGGCACATACTCCCGGGTGTCCACTCAGACGTGCCAATCCGCTTGCAGCATGCGCTGCATTCTGCTCGGTACGAATCAAAATTGTTCGGATATCCGATTCTAAAATACTATTATAAAAAGGACAGATTGCAACGCCTGGATAACCAAATACTACATCTACTCCTTCAGCCTCCAGACATTTGATCATAGCATCTGCTCCGTTCATAGGTAATCCTCCTTGTTTTTTCATTAACGCATATTGTACCATAGTCAAGGTGTTGAATTCAACCTTTTTGCCAATTTTACTGCATCAGCTGCATCCTTGGAATATCCGTCAGCACCAATCTCGTCTGCATAATCCTGTGTAATAACTGCACCACCAATCATAACTTTGGAATGAATGCCCTGGGCTTTGGCATATTCAATTACCTCTCGCATTCTCTGCATGGTAGTTGTCATCAGTGCTGACAAAGCGATAATCTGTGCTTTATTCTCTTTTGCCGCTTCAATAATGGCTTCCTTAGGCACATCCTTGCCAAGGTCGATAACCTTGAAACCATAATTTTTCAACATCAATGCTACCAAATTCTTTCCGATATCGTGAATATCACCCTCCACTGTAGCGATTACAACCACCGGCATATCCTCAGTATCATTATCTTTTAAAAGCAACGGTTCCAACACTTCAATGGAATTCTTCATTGCCTCGGCACTGGCAATTAACTGGGGAAGAAAATATTTTCCTTTATCAAAATAGTCTCCCACCAGATTAATTGCAGGAAGCAGCACATCATTCAACAATACATCCGGCTGTTCTCCTGCAGAAAGGGCATCCTGTGTCATTTTCACGATTCCGTTTCGGTTTCCCTTTAAAACTGCATTTTTTAGTGTCTCATGTTGCAGGTTTCCAGTAAGGTTCTCCTTCTGCCCATGACTGATTCCGGCCACATCGCCTGCTGAAACATCTTTTTCTCTTTCTGCTTCGCGGTTTTGATTTTGTACATTTTCCCTTGCTGCTTTTGCTAATCTTTTCTCCTTTACCCTGTTTGCATATTCAATATAACGAATATCCGCATCATCCTTATTCATCAACAAATCTGTAGCCAATGCACAGCTTACGAGAAGCTCCTGTGACGGATTGGCAATCGCCATGGTAAGACCTTCTCTGATGGCAAGAGTGAGAAATGCAGTATTTACAAAACCGCGTTCAGGCATACCGAAGGAAATATTAGATAAACCACAAATCGTTGCAAAACCATTCTCTTTACAATATTTTATGGTTTCAAGAGTCTCTATACCTGCGTTTTTGTTTGCACCAATGGTTGTCACAAGACCATCTACGATAATATCCTCACGCCTCATCCCCAGCTCTTGGGCACGGGATTCTATCCTCCGGATAATTTCCTTTTTTTCTTCGATATTCTTCGGAAGCCCTGTATCAGACAATGGTAATAGAATAAACATCGCTCCATACTTTGCGGCAAGAGGCAATAATTTCTCAAATTTCTCGGTCTCTAAGGAAATCGAATTGATAAGCGCTCTTCCGGGATAATGACGAAGTGCTGCCTCCAACACCTCCACATAGCTGGAATCCAGTGATAAAGGTAAATTGGTTACAGTACTTACTTCTTCGATTGCCTGCAGCATCAGCTCCTTCTCATTGATGCCGCTCATACCCATATTCACATCAAGAATCTGAGCTCCTCCTTGCTCCTGCTCCTCGGCAAACTCTAACACCTTCTCCATATTACCTTCCCGAAGCTGCTCCTGCAGTGCTTTCTTTCCGGTTGGATTAATTCTCTCTCCCACAATCATAAATTTATCATCTAATCCAAAGGAAACTGTCATTCTCTCCGAAGCTAAAAAACGTACCCCCTCAGGTTTTCGGGAAACATTGACAATTGCATCTGTTCCGAATAGGTTATGAATCCGTGAAATATATTGCGGTGTTGTTCCGCAGCATCCGCCCAAAATGGTTGCACCGGCATCCACCAACACCTTCATCTCCTCTGCAAATTCCTCTGCTGACATGTTATAATAGGTTTTTCCCTCAGCATCTAAAGCAGGCAGACCTGCATTTGGCTTTGCAATGATCGGAATATTAGTCACGGATGCCATATCACTAATGATACTCTTCATCTCTGCCGGTCCCGATGAGCAATTGGCTCCGATGGCAGAAGCTCCAAGACCTTCAAGAACCACTGCAGCGGTTCTTGCATCCGTACCAAAAAGAGTTCTTCCATCCTTCTCAAAGGTCATAGTTACCAAAACCGGCAGCTCACATACTTCCTTCGCAGCAATCAGAGCCGCACGCGTCTCAGCAAGACTCATCATTGTCTCCACTACCAGCAAATCCACACCTGCTTGCTTCAGGGCAATAATCTGTTCCTTGTAGACATCTATCAGCTCCTCCAGTTCCAGCTTACCAACAGGCTTTAACTGTTCTCCGGTCATAGTAAGATCTCCGGCCACATACACCGTCTGCCCTTGGCTAACAGCAGCCTCTCTGGAAATCGCTACCAATTCCTGAATCATGGAATTCATCTTATCCTCCAGATGATATTCCCTCAGCTTAATGCGATTGGCTGTGAAGGTAGGACTGTAAAGAATATTGGTACCGGCATTTACATACTCCTTTTGTAATGCCAGCATCACATCCTTGTGTTCCAAAATCCAGCTTTCCGGGCATACACCGGAGGGCATCCCAGCCTTTACCAGATTAGAGCCTGTTGCTCCATCCAAATATATCATCTTATTACAGGCATAAGCCTTAAACTCTTCTCTTGTCATAAACTAACCTCAATTAACTATAATATATTGTGTCTTGATTTTAGGGTCATCTAATGATACCACAGGAATAATTTAATCGTAAAGAGGCGAATTAAGAAAGAATTAAGTTGATAAACACGGAATAGTATGATAAATTTTTTATGAATCAGAATTCGTTGGGAGGATTTTACATTGAAAAGAAAAATTTCACTGCTGATGGTCGGAGTTCTGGCAGCCACAATGCTGACTTCCTGCGGAAATCATGCCGAAACAACCGCATTCATTAATGAAATCGATGATTTTTGTACTACAATTGCTGAAATAAATACATCCATTAACAATATTGATGCAGAAGCTGACAGTGCAACCCTAAAGCTATTGGGTTATTTAGATAACCTGGATCTTGAATTTCAGCAATTCGCAAAACTTGATTTCCCCGAGGATTACGATTATCTGGAAAAGCTTGCCGATGAAGCAGGCGAATATATGACAGAGGCGGTTAACAGCTATAAAGCAGCATATTCTGACGGTTACGATACTGACATGGGAGATTATGCGAAGGAGAATTACTCCAGAGCATATAAGAGAATTCAAGTTATCATTACTGTTCTGAATGGCGACGAACCAAAGGATGTTACTGTAACAACAGAATAAAAGAAATGAAAAAAGTCTGCGCCATATAAATGACACAGACTTTTTTATTTCCTATTCTTCTTATATCATTCCAAATTACTTCAAAATCTTAATCTGACCAAGAAGAGGGATCTCTTTTTCTTCTTCTTTGCATGCTGAAATAAGTCCAAGGATAAGACATACAAAAAGAAAAATATTAACAATCCAAAGTGCAATACCAATAATAAACCCAAGTACCGGAATCCAACCCAAAAGACTGTCTAAAATAATTGTAGCAAGATATGACAACCAAATAACCAGTGCCTGATTAATGTGGAACTTCGCACCCTCTTTATCTCCTGCAAAATAAGCGATGATCAACCCAATCCATGTGATATACGCAACAATACCAGTAACCTTCTTATCCATTTTCGTTCTCCTTTTATCTTAATAAGTATAATGATTTTTTGCTGAATATTTCCATATAGCTCACCTATATAGTAATACATTTAAAGACTAATGTCAAAGCCTAATAATAAAATATTCTTTATGACCCAGTTAACAATTACAAGCCCTAATGCTCCGAACAGATACCAGTTATGAAATTTTAAACCCTTGATACGTGAAAAATGTAACCGTTCTAAGGTCTGCGTCAGCATAAAGCCTCCAAAAAGAACAACACTGTACAATACTAAGGGATGGTACCACAGGGACTGTAAAAAATGCCCTTGTAACAATGCCTCTACTGCTCTTGTGCCGCCGCATCCGGGGCAATAAATCCCAAGCACAGACCATGTAATGCAATAAAACGAAGCTCCCTTTGGATGAATAATCTTGAAATATACAAACAGCAGGAGACACCCCACTGCCAGAAAAATCAATCCAAGTTTATAAAGCTGTTCTTCTAAAGTTGTTTTCTTGTTAAACATTTCTAATAAAAGGAATTGAAATCTATGCCAGAGTTTTCAAGCATTGCAAGCCCTGCGGTTCCCACAACAAGAACAAAAAGTGTCCAAAGGACTGCCAGAATACATCCGATAATTGAGCATACTAAACCGGCTGTTGCAATCCCGGTTTTCCCATTCTGTTTTTTGGAAATAATAGAGCAAACGAGGCCAATAATTCCGGGAATTAATGAATAATAGGTGGTGCAACAAATCACGATGGAAAGAATACCGGCAATCAAACTAATAATTGCCAATGCATCTGCCTTGTTAGTGTTTTCATTTTGGTCATTGTAAAAATTTTGTCCGTCCATTTCATTACCTCTCTTATAAATTTTCAATCGCTATTCCTTAAGGGGAATACCACTTGCATCCCTGTCAACCCTTCCGGCAAGAATCATAATTCCTTCTACCATCCCCCAAATTCCGATACCGATAATCAGCAGAACGCCGACACCTATACAGGCAGTCACATAACCTACGATAGTGAGTACCAACTGAGTAACCGCTTTGGATGTGTATCCCAGATAGAAATTATGTATGCCGTAGCAGCCCGGAAAAATACCTAACAAACCGGCTGCTAATTTAGATTTTGAGTTAGCTGTAATACATAAAACATTTTCTCCTTAAGCATTAGATACTGCATATTATACAAGATATTATGCAGTATTTCCAGTAAAAACGTATTATTTTCCAATATTTTTAAATTATTTGTTGGAAGTTTCATAGCACTTAAATACTTCGTCTATTTTTTCTTTTTTCAGCTTTGGAGTGATAAGACTCACAACCGGAACTACTACCAGCCCCGCCGCCATTGCAATTGCACCGGCATTGATGGGAGAAGCAATATATTTCAGGAAAATATTCGATATGGTAATGCCCACACCACAAGCAAAGCTTGCCCAGACGCCTGCTTTCGTAACTCCCTTCCAATATAAGCCGTACATAAAAGGTGCAAGGAATGCGCCCGCAAGTGCTCCCCATGAAATTCCCATAAGCTGTGCAATAAAGGTTGGCGGATTAATTGCCAGCACAACAGATAATACTATAAACAAAACCAAAAGAATCCGCATAATCAAAAGCTGCTTCTTCTCATCCATATCTTTCACAATATGACCCTTGATTACATCTAATGTCAAGGTGGAACTGGAAGTCAAAACCAGCGATGAAAGAGTCGACATTGATGCCGAAAGCACTAATACAATGATAATTCCAATCATAATGTCAGGTAAATTCTGCAGCATTTCCGGTATGATCGCATCATAGATTACGCTTCCGTCCTCCTTATAAATTGCCGGAGAATCAAACAATCTTCCGAACCCACCAAGGAAATAGCAGCCACCGGATACAATAATTGCAAAAACGGTGGATATAATGGTTCCGGTCTTTACTGCCTTCTCATCCTTAATCGCATAGAATTTATGTACCATCTGAGGGAGCCCCCATGTGCCAAGGGATGTCAAAATCACAACAC
>CAYOHU010000052.1:0-8971 GCA_964403845.1 uncultured Acetatifactor sp. | reverse complement strand
ACCGGGAGATATCATTGTACTGGCCGGCAAGGGGCATGAGGATTATCAGGAAATAAAAGGTGTGAAATACCCCATGGATGAGCGCGATTTAATCCGTGATATCCTGGCGGGACATTAAGGAGTAGACATTGAGGGAACTGTACGCAGATATTATAGTGGATATATCCCATGAAAAACTGGATAAACCTTTTCAGTACCGTGTGCCGGAGCAACTGCGTGATGTTCTGGAGGTGGGGATGTGTGTCACGGTTCCTTTTGGTAACGGCAACAAGCCGATTCAGGGTTATGTGACAGAATTGGGAGAACGGTGCAAATTTGACCCGGCTCGAATGAAGGACATTGCAGGTATTGTGCAGAAGGGCGTGTCGGTAGAGGATAAAATGATTGCTCTTGCGGGATGGATTCGCAGGAATTATGGTTCTACCATGATACAGGCGTTGAAAACGGTACTGCCGGCGAAGCAGTCCGTAAAGAAGCTGGAGCATAAGCGAATTGAGCGCGCGCTGAATAAAGAAGAGACACTTTCCCTTTTGGGGGAATGTGAAAGGAAACATCAGAAGGCCAGAGCCAGACTATTGAAGGCATTGCTGGAGCAGGAGAATATTCCGAAGGAATGGGTCACCGGAAAGCTGGGCGTTTCCACGTCAACCATCCGAAGTATGGAGGAGGCAGGAGCAGTCAGGGAAATCAGTGAGACCGGTTACAGGAATCCTGTGAAGCTGGAAGCTGTTACCGACAGACGGAAGGCGTTGAGTGAAGAGCAGCAGCGGATTGTGGAAGAGGTAATGTCGGATTTTGATGCGGACCGCAAGGAAACCTATCTGATTCACGGTATTACCGGAAGCGGCAAGACGGAAGTATATATGCAGCTGATTGAGGAAATGTTAAGCAGGGGAAAACAAGCGATTGTGCTGATTCCGGAAATTGCTCTTACGTATCAGACTCTGCTTCGTTTTTACAGACGTTTTGGTGACCGGGTCAGTGTAATGAATTCTACTTTATCCCCGGGAGAGAAGTACGATCAGTGTGAGAGAGCCAGAAGGGGCGAAATTGATATTATCATCGGTCCAAGATCTGCACTTTTTACGCCCTTTCCCAATATCGGTTTGATTGTGATCGATGAGGAGCACGAGAACAGCTATAAGAGTGAGAGTACCCCCAGGTATCATGCGAGGGAAACTGCTATGGAGGTGGCGAGGCATTACGGAGCAAGTGTGGTATTGGGCTCTGCCACTCCCTCTCTGGAGGCGTACTACCGTGCAAAAAAGGGAGAATATAAGCTGTTTTCTTTAAAGGAAAGATTGACCGGCGGTACACTTCCTACGGTATATACCGTGGATTTACGGCAGGAGCTGAAGGAGGGAAATCGTTCTGTTTTCAGCAGAAAGCTGCAGGAGCTTCTTGCTGACAGACTGACAAAAGGGGAGCAGAGCATGTTGTTTATAAACAGACGGGGATATGCAGGGTTTATTTCCTGCCGCTCCTGCGGACATGTGATGAAATGTCCCCATTGCGATGTATCTCTGTCGGAGCATTATGGAGCCCGATTGATTTGTCATTACTGCGGATACAGTGAGCCCAAGCCCAAACGGTGTCCGGAATGCGGCTCCGGTTATATCAGCGGTTTCCGGGCAGGGACTCAGCAGATAGAGGAGAAGCTAAAGGAGCTTTTTCCCGGTGTGCGCACACTTCGTATGGATGCGGACACGACCAAGACGAAGGACAGTTATGAAAACATTTTGTCCGCTTTTGCCAATGAGGAAGCGGATGTATTGATTGGTACCCAGATGATTGTAAAGGGTCATGATTTCCCTAAGGTGACGCTGGTGGGTGTCCTTGCAGCGGATCTCTCCTTAAGTGTGGGAGATTATCGTGCTGGGGAGAGAACCTTTCAATTGCTCACTCAGGCAGTGGGACGTGCCGGAAGAGGGGAATTGCCGGGGGAGGCAGTGATTCAGACCTATCAGCCGGAGCATTATGCTGTGGTACATGCGGCGAATCAGGATTATGAGAATTTTTTTGAAGAGGAAATATTGTACCGGGAGCTGATGGAATATCCTCCGGTGTCCCATATGCTGGCAGTACAGGTTTATTCAAAAACAGAGGACGGGGGAAAAGAGCTTGCAGAGAAGCTTGCTGCCGTGGTAAAGTCTGAGGGAGAGAATGTGAAGGTTATCGGTCCTGCACCGGCGTCCATTGGGAAAATTAATGATATTTTTAGATTTGTATTCTATGTGAAACATCAAAAATATGATAGACTGGTACAGATGAAGGATATTCTGGAAGAAAAACTGCATATATGGCAGCCGGGCGCAGAAACGGTACAATTTGATTTTGACCCTATGAACACCATGTGACCGGAGGAGGTTCTCTTCGCAATTACCTACTATCGAATAAAACAGAAAGGAACAGTAAGAAAATGGCAATTCGTAATATCAGAGAAATTGGCGATGAAGTATTGACCAAGAAATGTAAAGAGGTAACGGAGATCACTCCCAGAATCAGAGATTTAATCGGTGATATGCTGGAGACCATGTATGAGTCTAACGGAGTAGGACTTGCTGCCCCTCAGGTGGGGATTTTAAAGAGAATTGTAGTGATTGACGTGACCGGAGAGGATCCTTACATTCTGATTAATCCCAGAATTGTAGAGACAAGCGGAGAACAGACCGGTTCAGAGGGCTGTTTGAGTGTGCCCGGAAAGGCCGGGACGGTAACGAGACCTAACTATGTCAAGGCGGTAGCCCTTGATGTGAATATGAAGCCTTTTGAACTGGAGGGAACCGAGCTTTTGGCAAGAGCAATCTGTCATGAGCTGGATCATCTGGAGGGTCACCTCTATGTGGAAAAGGTGGAGGGTGAATTGCACGAAGTCACAGAAACGGAAGACGAGGAGGAGTAGTGTGAAGATTGTATTTATGGGGACGCCTGATTTTGCAGCAGGCGCGTTGGAGGCCTTGATTAAGGCAGGACATAAGATTACTGTGGTGGTGACCCAGCCGGACAAGCCCAAGGGAAGAAGCAAGGCATTGCAATTCCCCCCGGTGAAGGAGTGTGCACTGCGCCATGAGATTCCGGTGCTTCAGCCTGTAAAAATCAAAACACAGGAGGCAATCGCAGAGCTTAAGAAATATGAAGCAGATATCTATATTGTAGCTGCCTTCGGACAGATTCTGTCTCAGGAGATTCTGGATATTCCAAGATATGGCAGCCTGAATATCCATGCCTCACTGCTTCCGAAATACAGAGGAGCGTCTCCGATTCAGCATGTGATTATTGATGGAGAAGAGAAAACCGGTGTTACCATTATGCAGATGGATGCGGGAATTGACACCGGGGATATGTTGTATAAGAAGGAAATCGCCATTGCGGAGGATGATACCTTCGAGACCCTGCACGATAAATTGACAGTGCTGGGTGGAGAGGCCATTGTGGAAGCCCTCGCTCTGTTGGAGGAGGGAAAACTGACGCCTGAAAAGCAGAATGAAGACGAAAGCAGTCATGTCACGCTGATTTCCAAAAGCATGGGATGCATTGATTTTGGCAAGGATGCATTCACAATTGACCGCCTGATCCGGGGGATGAATCCATGGCCCAGTGCTTATACTTTTTATAAGGGAAAACAGATGAAGATCTGGCGGGCTGTGCCGGTGAAGGAAGCTGAGACAGAAAATGACGGCGTCAGGATACCGGGAATGATTGTTAAGGTGACCGGAGATATGTTTGAGGTAGCTACGGGTGACGGCAGATTACAAATTTATGAATTGCAGCTGGAAGGAAAGAAGCGTATGAGTACGCATGACTTTCTGCTGGGTGTAAAGGTTTCTGTGGGAGAGATACTAACGCATCAGTTGTCAGGAAACTGATGCACTGTGAGTGCCGGAGATAGAGCTTGGAGATGGAGGAATAAAAATGCCGGGATACTATTATTATGGATTTGATCCAACGTACATTCTTGTGATAATCGGGCTGATTTTGTGCCTTGGTGCCAGTGCCATGGTTAAGAGTACCATGAGTAAGTATAGCAAGGTACAGAACGGGAGTAGAATTACCGGGGCGGAAGCAGCACGCCGCATTTTAAATAATGAGGGACTTTACGACGTGCAGATTGAATGTCTGCAGAAGGAGGAGGGGGATCATTACGATCCCAGAACCAATACAGTGCGTTTGTCCTACAATAATTATCATACGGCATCCGTGACATCAGTCGGGGTGGCAGCACATGAATGCGGACATGCAATTCAGCATGCGAAGGGGTATGCGCCCCTGAATCTTCGTTCTGCAATGGTGCCTGTGGTGAATATCGGAAACAGGCTTTCCATGCCACTTATCTTACTTGGCATTCTGCTGAGCTGGAATCAGACCCTGATTGGGATTGGCATCTGGGCTTTCTCCCTGTCAGTGCTCTTTTATCTGGTGACGTTACCGGTGGAATTAAATGCTTCCCGAAGGGCAATTGTGAAGGTGGAGGAATACGGTATCTTAAGTCATCAGGAGAATTCAGGCTGCAAAAAGGTTCTGACAGCAGCGGCATTGACTTATGTAGCAGCGGCGGCATCCGTAATATTACAGCTGCTCAGGTTGATCTTGCTGTATGGCGGTAATCGCAGAAGGAGAGATTAGGATGGCGGAGAATATCAGAGAGATTGTTCTGGATGCTCTGCTTACGCTGGAGCAGGGAGAGGAATTCTCTCATAGGTTGTTAAAAGCAGTACTGGATAAGTATGATTATCTGGACAGCAGGGACAAAGCGTTTATCAAGAGAGTGACGGAGGGGACGATCGAGAGGCAGCTGGAGCTGGATTATTATCTGAATCATTTTTCTTCCGTACCTGTCAGAAAAATGAAACCGCTGATCCGTTGTCTGCTTCGTATGAGCACCTATCAAATCCTGTATATGGATGCGGTTCCGGACAGTGCGGTCTGCAATGAAGCCTGCAAGCTGGCAGGAAAACGTAAATTTCAGAATTTGAAGGGGTTTGTAAATGGAGTGCTGCGCAATCTTTCTAAGAATAAAAAAGAATTGCCGATGCCGGATGAAGAAAAGGAACCTACGGAATTTTTCAGTGTTAAATATTCCATGCCGGAATGGCTGGTGAAGATGTGGCTGGATGAATATGGAAGCGAAGGAGTGGTAAAGCTGTTAGAGGGTCTGCTTCGGATTCATCCGGTCTCTTTGCGTTTTCGTACCACACTCTCTGAGGAGAGACAAAATGAGTTGATAGCAGAAATGCAAGAGAAAGGTGTCCGTATGGAGCAGAGCCGCTATCTGCCGTATGTATACACCTGTAATAACATAGAAGGAATCAGTACCTTGCCGGGATTTGAGGAAGGAGAGTTCACTGTGCAGGATATTAGTTCTGCACTGGCAGTGGAGGCCGCCGGAATCAAAGCGGGAGATTTTGTCATGGATATCTGTGCTGCTCCCGGAGGCAAAACGGTGCTTGCAGCCGAAAAAGCGGGCAGAGTACTTTCCCGGGATGTATCTGAGAATAAGGTTGCTTTGATTGCTGAAAATGTGGAGCGTATGCGTGCTGCCAATGTGACTACGCAGGTGTTTGACGCTACGGTCACGGATGAAGCGTATCTGGGTCAGGCAGATGTGCTGATTATGGATGTGCCATGCTCCGGTCTGGGGGTCATGGGCAAGAAAAGAGATATCAAGTATCATGCTAAGCCTGAGAATATTGAGAGTATTGTGCAGCTGCAGCATACCATAATAGAGAACAGCTGGCAGTATGTGAAACCCGGAGGAATCCTTTTGTACAGTACCTGTACGATTCATCGCGCTGAAAACGAAGAAATGCTGCACTGGATTCTTGAAAATTTTCCTTTTGAGCCGGTTTCAGTGGAAAATTTCCTGACGGAGGAGCTGCTTGCTGCCAAACGGGCAATCCAATCAGAAAGAAAGCGCGTCACCGGACTGAGTAAGGAAGAAGAGGCGGCTTGCATCCAGCTGTTGCCGGGATATACGGAGACGGATGGGTTCTTTTTTGCAAAGCTTAGACGTAAGGCGCAGTAAAATGAGCTGCGTGGAGGATAAGCAGTTCAAAAGCCGGAGGGATGAGGTGGTAGGAAGATGCAAAAGACAGATATTAAATCTCTGACACTGTCGGAGCTAAAAAACGAATTAGAGACAAAAGGGGAGAAGGCCTTTCGTGCAAAGCAGATGTATGAGTGGATGCATGTGAAGCTTGTCAGGGATTTTGAAGAGATGACCAACCTTTCCAAGGATTTCAGGGAAAGGTGCAGGGCTTGGTATTCCTATACTGCCTTACAGATGGTGCAGGTGCAGGAGTCAGCCGAGGACGGAACCAGAAAATTCCTGTTTGCTTTGGCAGACGGCAATGTGGTGGAAAGCGTGTGGATGAAGTACAAGCACGGCAACAGCGTATGCATCTCTTCTCAGGTAGGCTGTCGGATGGGATGCAGATTCTGTGCTTCAACGCTGGATGGTCTGGAAAGAAACCTGACAGCTTCAGAGATGCTGGATCAGATTTATTCCATTACACTTTTGACAGGAGAGAGGATTTCTAATGTGGTGGTTATGGGTACAGGAGAACCCATGGACAATTATGATAATCTGATGAAATTCATTAGAATTCTGACAGATGAAAACGGCTTGCATATCAGTCAGAGAAACGTGACGGTATCTACCTGTGGGCTTGTACCGAACATGTACCGGCTGGCAGAGGAAAAGCTTCAGATTACACTGGCTCTTTCCCTTCATGCCACTACTGATGAGAAGCGAAAGAAATTGATGCCGATTGCCAACAAGTATTCCATTCAAGAGCTGATGGAGGTGTGCCGGTATTATTTTGAACAGACAGGCAGAAGGATCACCTTCGAATATAGTCTGGTAGGCGGTGTGAATGATACGGATGAGGATGCTGAGGAATTAATTGCGCTGGCAAAACCGCTATGCTGCCATGTTAATCTGATTCCGGTGAATCCGATTAAAGAACGAGAGTATGTGCAGTCGGATGCGGGAAGAATCCGGCACTTCAAAAATAAACTTGAAAAAAACAAAATTAATGTTACTATTAGAAGGGAAATGGGCAGAGATATTGATGGCGCATGCGGTCAATTACGACGCAAATATAAGGGGGAAATATAACGTGCTTAAGACGTTTTCCATAACCGATATCGGTAAGAAAAGAAAAGTAAATCAGGATTATGTTTATACCCGGGAGAAGCCTATCGGTAATCTGCCGAATGTATTTATTGTAGCAGATGGTATGGGTGGTCACAAGGCGGGAGATTATGCATCTAAGGTGACCGTGGAGACAATTGTGTCCGAGATTGAGAGCTCCTTTGAAAAGAATCCTGTGCGCATTTTAGGAAAGGCGATTCAGGCAGCTAATGACAGGATTCGTAAGAAGGCCGGTGAAGAGGCTGAACTGGAGGGGATGGGAACCACGGTGGTGGTTGCAACCTGCATGGGAAGATATCTGCAGGTTGCCAATGTGGGTGACAGCAGATTATATGTTGTAAATAAGGAGATGAGACAAATCACAAGAGACCATTCGCTTGTGGAGGAGATGGTGAGAATGGGTGGAATTGGCAGGGAAGAGGCCAGAAATCATCCTGACAAGAATATCATCACCAGAGCAGTGGGTGCCGGTGACACGGTGGAACCGGATTTTTTTACCGTGGAGCTGGAGGAAGGTGATATCGTGCTGATGTGTTCCGACGGACTGACAAATATGCTTGAAGATGAGGAAATCCGCATGATACTGAACGGAGCAAGAGACATTGTGGAGAAAGCATATATGCTAGTTAAGGCTGCCAACGAGAACGGCGGCAAGGATAATATCAGTGTAGTATTGATTGAACCTTTGGCTTAAATGGGTTAGAATGGAGATGTTATATGGTTAAGATAGGGATGATGATGGGCGACCGTTACGAAATTCTTGAAAAGATTGGTACCGGCGGCATGTCAGATGTATATAAAGCAAAATGTCACAAGCTGAACCGTTTTGTGGCTGTTAAGGTGCTGAAGCAGGAGTTCAGTGAAAACGCTAACTTTGTATCAAAATTCCGAATCGAGGCTCAGGCGGCAGCAGGTCTGATGCATCCTAATATTGTAAATGTGTATGACGTTGGGGAAGAAAACGGTATTTATTATATTGTAATGGAGCTGGTGGAGGGTATTACTTTAAAAAAGTATATCGAAAAGAAAGCCAGATTATCTTATAAAGAAGCGGTGAGCATAGCAATTCAGGTGAGTATGGGGATAGGTGCAGCGCACAACAATCATATTATTCACCGGGACATTAAGCCGCAGAACATTATCATATCCAAGGATGGCAAGGTGAAGGTAACAGATTTCGGTATTGCCAAGGCGGCTACCAGCGATACGATTACCTCCAATGTCATGGGTTCTGTACATTATACCTCTCCCGAACAGGCCAGAGGAGGGTACAGTGATGAGAAGAGCGATATCTATTCTCTTGGTGTCACTTTGTTTGAGATGCTCACGGGAAGAGTGCCCTTTAATGGTGAGACGACAGTTGCAATTGCAATAAAGCACATTCAGGAGGAGATGCCCTCACCGAAGGAGTTTGTTGCGGAGATTCCGTCCTCTGTTGAAAATATTGTATTAAAGTGCTGTCAGAAATCTCCTGACAGAAGATATGCGAATGTGCAGGAATTGATTGCAGATTTGAAACAGTCGTTGATCAACCCGGAGGGAGATTTTGTAGTACAGTCGGAGGTTGATTATGATGGAGGTACCAGAGCAATCACAGAGAGCGATCTGGCACAGATTAAACGACGAACCACATATACGGATGGCAGCGAATATACGAAGAACGATGAACGGCTTAGACTTCGCTCCGACACCGAAGCCTCGTATGAAGAGGAAGAGGAGGATGAGGACGATTATGATTATAATCCGCGGATGGAGCGTGTCACTACGTTCCTTGCCGTAATTGCAGGAATCATTATCTGTATTATCATCATTATATTG
>CAYOHU010000051.1:0-9044 GCA_964403845.1 uncultured Acetatifactor sp. | reverse complement strand
CTCTGTTGGTATGGGACCGAATCTTCTTTCTTTCCGGAAGGGGGAAACGAAATATTCCCTGAAGCTTTTTCCGATTGGCGGAGCTTGTATGTTTGAAGGGGAAGACGGTTTGCAGCTCAAAGAAGGCGAGGAGGGAGAAGGCTCCTTCTTAAAGGCAAATGTATGGGCAAGGATTTCCACTGTAGTTGCAGGACCGATTTTCAATTTTATCTTAGCGTTTCTTGCGGCGCTTATTATGGTGAGCATGGTGGTGAACCTGCGAGATCCGGTGGCTTCTGATGTGACAGAGGACGGTGCGGCCGTTGAGGCAGGAATTCAACCGGGAGACCGTATTCTTTCCTTGGATGGCGAGAAGGTGTATTTATACGAAGAGATTTTGCTGTTCACTTATACTTACTCCGGAGGAGAAGTGGAGGTGGAGTATGAGAGGAATGGGGAACGTGCTGCAACCGTGCTGACACCAAAGTATGATGCTGGTACCGGAAGATATATGCTTGGTATTATCAACAGTGATTTTGTGGAGCCTCAGGGCTTAGAGAACGTAAAGTATGCGTGGTATGAAATACGCTATTGTGTAAAGAATATCACAAAGAGTCTGGGGATGCTTGTAACCGGAAAGCTTGACCGGCAGGATGTGTCAGGACCGGTGGGCATGGCTGCAACAGTGGGAAACATTTATGAAGAGACGAAGGAATATGGTTGGCAGACGGTATTTGTGAATATGCTGAATATTACAATGCTTTTGTCAGTAAATCTGGGAATCTTTAATTTGCTTCCGATTCCTGCATTGGACGGAGGGAGGCTGGTATTCCTCCTGGTTGAGGTGGTTCGCGGAAAGCCGGTTCCTCCGGAAAAGGAAGGAATGGTTCACTTTATCGGTTTGATGTTCTTTATGATACTGATGGTATTGATTTTCTTTAATGATTTGGCTAATATTTTTATGAAATAATTCTGAAACCACAGGGAGCCTCTGTTCCTGACGGCTCCCTGTGGATTATGGATTATCTTCTTATTATTTTCTATTGCATCTACGCCGGTTTCGGCACTTGTTTTCACTTTTGTAGGTAAATATTACAAATATTCATGCAACATTTTAATAGGGATGGAGGGAGCAGTATGGAGTATTTCACGGCCCATTTCTGGTGTCCCTGCGAGGAGCATGCAGCATCCTTGGTGCTTCAGCAGGTGTATCACAGGGAGAGAAGAATGCCTGTTGTGTTGGCGTGCATTCAAGAAAACAGACAGGGAGAAAATGATTTTTCAAGAGAATTGGTCGATTGGTTTTATGGGACGGGATTGGAATTGTGCAGTAGGTATGGTGAGAAAAGACCGAAAGCAATAGAAAGCGGATTGTACAATTTTTTGGAGCAGGCATCGGGGAAAGAGATGACAGGGATTCTGATTATTGGACAACGCTTTATCCTGTTTCGGCAGGGAATGCAGAAATGTCATCTATTGAACACCCGGAATCATAATTCCAAGTGCCGTGAGTTAGCAGCTTCGCAGGCGGACGGCAAGCTGGGCTTGGAAAACGGAATCCTTCAGAGCGGCGTGGGGATTTTGCTGGAATCAGATTCCTTTTATGAAGGTATTTCGCGGAGTATGGTAGAGGAATGTCTGAACATGAGGGAGCTGCGTTCGCAAAAGCAGGTGGAGAAGAGACTGGGGGAATTGGGCGGTGTCGCCAGGGCAAAACACGTGAATGTGAGGGGATACGGTAATGGTTTATGTGCTGTATTGATTGTGGCGAAATAATTGCATAGATTGAAGGAGGAAGCATGCAAAATATGACAAAACAGCAAATACTGCAGGAAATGCCACAAATCAGCTTTAGGCTTCGAAAATGGGGCTACGAGAGTCCTGCTTTGATCGGACAAGGAGGCTTTTCCTGCGTATTCAGAGTGAGAAAAATTTCAAGCGGTCTGTTCTGCGCCTGCAAGATCAGTGCGGAACAGGGAATGCTGGAACGGGAGGGCAGGCTATTGCAACAGATATCTCACCCATTATTCCCGGTCTTTTATGATTTCAGACAGGAGGAAGGCATTGGCTTTTTGTTTATGGAATGGATACCCGGAGAAAATCTGGGAGATCTGCTTGCGCTAAGGGGAAGGATGTCGGAACGTCAAATTGCACGAATCATTAGGAAGCTTGCGGAGGGATTATGTTATCTGCATGAGAGGAGTACACCGATTTTATTTCGGGATTTGAAGCCTGAAAATATTATCATCAGGGAGGATGGGGAGGTTAAGCTTCTGGATTTGGGAAGTGCGTGTCAGCTTGGTACATCCACGGATGCAAGGACGGGAACCTATGGGTATGCTGCTCCGGAGCAATGGGAGGAGCCGCAAAGGGTAGGCTTTCACAGTGATGTGTATGCCTTGGGACAGGTTATGAAGCACATGATGGGGTCCGGAGAAGTAGGGAGAGAATATAGGACAATCAGAGAGCTGGTGACTGAATGCACAAGAGAAGATATTGCTGAGAGAATTCCCAACATGCGAGTCCTTCTGTACAGATTAAAGACTCGTGAAGAGAAAAACAGAAAGGGGATTCGATTATTAGGCAGGAAGCGGAATACATATATTTTCCAAAAAAACATTCTGAAATTTTGACAAAACAGAGAATGATAATCAATCAATAATCGAATATTTAGGTGAAAAGTGTTGTAATTACTTGCTAATCATGGTAAAATTTAGTTGAAACCACACAAATAGAGAGAAATGTATCAAATTTATGTGTATTGGTGACGAGGTGGAGTATGACAGCATACGAGGGAGAAATATCAGTACAGCTTTTTCAACAGGTAATAGAACTATATTGTCCCAGCATGGATGATTACTTGTTCATCTATGATTTGCAGAAGGATTATTATTGTATATCCTCCAGTGCATTGGAACGCTTTATGGTGCCGGATAAGCAGTTTGGCGGAGCAACAGAGGTGTTTGGAAATCTTGTATATCCGGAAGATCAGGGGAGCTTGTTTGAGGATTTGACGGCAGCCAAAAATGGTGAAAGAAATTTTCATAATTTAGAGTATCGTTGGCTTGATCGGGAAGGAAATCCGGTATGGATTAACTGCAGAGGACGTGTGCTCAAAAATCAGGAGGGAAAAGCAAGCTTTTTAATCGGCTGCATCAATGAAATTGGGAAGAATCAAAAAGCAGATAATGTCAGTGGTTTGTTGCGTGAATCCGGTCTGCATCATGAAATTGACGGATGGGAAACTGAGGGGATGCAGGGATTTGTGATGAGATTCGGCATTGATCAGTTTAAAGAAATCAATGAGAATAAGGGACTGGAATATGGAGATATGATTCTTCGTAAGACGGCTGAGTGTATTAAACAGGTAATCTCTTCGGGGCAGAAGCTTTATCGTATTATGTCGGATGAGTTTATGGTGGTGGACTTTACGCTACAGAGTGAGGAGGACGCCCGAAAGCTTTACGACAGGATAAGGCGTAGAATTGATGAGTTTATAGGGGAAAATGGTTATGAGGTATTTTATACCGTGTCGGCCGGAATCCTCAATCTGAAAGAAATTAATGATATCAGTTATGATAACCTGATGAAGCTGTCAGAATTTTCTCTGAGTAAGGCGAAGGCCTATGGTAAAAATCAGTGCTATGTGTACGCAGAAGAGGATTATGCCGCCTTTTTGCGTAAGCGTCGCCTGATTCAGTTGATGCGTAAGGCGGTCAACAATGATTATGAAGGTTTCGACGTACATTATCAGCCTATCATGGATATCAGAGAAAAGATGATTTATGGAGCGGAGGCTTTATTGCGATTTCGTGATGAGGAGACCGGAGCGGTGTCGCCGGTAGAATTTATTCCCATGCTGGAGGAAAGCGGTCTGATCATACCTGTAGGAAAGTGGGTTTTGGAGCAGGCAATGCAGGCGTGCAGTGAGATTCAGAAGAAAATACCGGAGTTTCATATCTCTGTCAATCTGTCTTATATTCAGATACTGAAAAGTAATGTTTTGACAGATATTGCAGAGGGATTGAAAAAATATCATTTGCGTCCCGGCAGTATAACGGTGGAGCTGACAGAAAGCGGAATGCTGGAGACAAATGCTAATTTCCGGGAATTCTGTGAGGGGTTAAAGACAAATGAGATTTCTTTAGCACTTGATGATTTTGGAACAGGGTATTCCAATTTCCATTATTTGTATCACCTCAGTCCGAATACTATCAAGATTGATCGCTCCTTTACTCTGAGAGCGTTACAATATGACTATGAATATAATCTGTTGAAGCATATGGTGAATATGTCACATGGAATTTCCCTAAAGCTTTGCGTGGAGGGAATAGAGACAGAGGAAGAGCTGGCAAAAATCAGTGAGGTTGGACCGGATTTTATTCAGGGATATTATTTCGGAAAACCGATGAGTCTGGAACAGTTTTATAAAGAGCATTTGTCATAAGGTTGAAAGAGAAAGGAGCCGGAGAGTTATCTCCGACTCCTTTTTAGGAAGCAATGTTATTTCATCTGCTCTTCCTGCTTTTTGATCATACGACGAACCATTTCGCCTCCGATAGAACCTGCTTCCTTGGAAGTCAAGTCACCATTGTAGCCTTCCTTCAGGTTAACGCCTAATTCAGAGGCAACCTCAGTCTTAAAACGGTCCATTGCTGCTTTTGCTTCAGGAACCTCTACTCTATTACTCTTGTTTGCCATTTTGTTTCACCTCCACATAAGAAATTTGTTTTTTGGCTTGTCTATGATTAAGATAAGAAAAACTTTTGTTTGACTTATCTTGATAATAGTATTGTCGGTGAGAAGAAAAATATTATGGTAAGATTTTCAATTTGCTGATATAATAATTTTTTATATGGGAAGGAGAAAAACGCCATGAAGTATAATAAGATAAGAGGAACAATCCTGAGTCTGATTATTGTGTTTTTCTGCAGCATTTTAAACGGCTGTGGATGGCAGAATAATACAGCGGATACGGAGAAGGAAAGGGTTTCTGTCAGAGTGGGTTCCATGAAAGGTCCTACTTCCATGGGACTTTTATTCTTGATGGAAGAGACCGCAGGGGGTGAGAGTGAAAACAGCTATGAATTTCGGATGGCAACAGCTGCGGATGAATTGCTTCCTCTTATGATAAAAGGAGAATTAGACATAGCATTAGTACCGGCAAATGTGGCAAGTGTGCTGTATCAGAAGACACAGGGAGGTGTCAGTGTTATCAATATTAATACGCTGGGTGTGCTGTATATGGTGTCCGGTGATGCGATGGTTCAGAGTGTAGCAGATTTGGCGGGCAGGACAATTTATTTGACCGGAAAAGGAACAACACCGGATTATGTACTCAGATATATTCTTGGTCAAAACGGAATGAAGGACGGCGATTATGTGTTGGAATATAGGTCGGAGGCTACGGAGGTTGCTGCTTTGCTTGCTGAGAAGCCGGATGCAATCGGCTTGCTTCCCCAGCCATTTGTGACTGCAGCCTGTGCTCAGAACGAGGCTTTGTCGGTGGTATTGGATTTGAATGACGAGTGGGTTCGTGTACAGAAGGCGGACGGAAGCAGTATGGTAACCGGTGTGACAGTGGTGAGAAATGATTTTTTGAAAGAAAGGGAAGCTGCGGTAAAAAGCTTTCTGGAGGAGCATGCGGAAAGTGTAAAGGCGATTAATGAGGATGCGGACACCGGTGCAATTTATGCTGTAGAGCAGCAGATTGTGGCAAAGGAGTCTATTGCCCGGAATGCAATTCCTAATTGTAACATTACTTGCATTACGGGAGAGGAAATGCGGAAGGCTTTGAAGGGATATTTAAATGTACTGTATGAACAGGCACCGGAATCGGTAGGCGGTGCATTGCCGGGAGAGGATTTTTATTATGTTCCGTAATACGGTTTTTCGGAGAATTCTGATACTTATATTTTGGTTCGTGATATGGCAAATTCTGGCCATGGTAGTGGATAACCCGATTCTCATGGTGACGCCGCAGGTTGTGATCGGAAGATTTTGGGAATTGCTTGGACAGACCATGTTCTGGCAGACGCTTGGAAGCTCCTTGCTTAGAATCAGTGCAGGATTTGTTTCCGGATTGTTGACAGCAGCCCTGCTGGCAGGAATCAGCTCGCGTTATTCTGTGGCGGAGCAGGTGCTGCAGCCATTTATGAATCTATTAAAGACCATTCCGGTTGCGTCATTTGTGGTGTTATTGCTTATTTGGTGGGGAGCTTCAGTGCTTGCAGTGGCAATTAGTTTTCTGGTGGTGCTTCCTAATATTTATATCAATGCGCTGGAGGGAATAAAAGCTGCGGATCAGCGGCTGCTGGAAATGGCAAAGGTATTTCATATGCCGGTTAAGAACAGGTTTCTCTATATATATCGACCGGCATTTCGTCCATTTTGGGAAAGCGGTATGAAGATTTCTTTGGGGATGTGTTGGAAGTCGGGTGTGGCAGCTGAGGTAATCGGTATGCCGGAATATTCCATTGGCGGTCAAATCTATTTATCCAAAATTTACATTGATACGGCAGGGGTATTAGCGTGGACGGCAGCGATTGTATTGCTTAGTCTTTGTTTTGAAAGGCTGGTGTTGTGGTTGACGAACATTTTCTTTGAATGGAATCCTTCCGTGGAGGGGAACGGAAAAGGGCGGAAATATATCACTGCGGAGTCTGATTTGGATGCTGACAGGCATGGAAATCCCCGGTCAGTGATATTGAAGCATGTAAATAAAGCCTACGGTGAAAATCATGTCCTGCAGGATATATCCGTCACTTATGAAAAGGGCAGAACCTATTATCTGACCAGTCCCTCGGGCAGCGGAAAAACAACACTTCTCCGGCTGCTGTGCGGCTTGGAACAACAGGATAGCGGGATAATACAGGGAGAGAAAAGCTGCAGTATGGTTTTTCAGGAGGACAGGCTCTGCGAGGATTATACAGCTCTTCAAAATGTGATGATGGTCACGGGAGAGTATGCATGTGCGGTACATGCCCTGGAGTGTCTTCTGGATCAGGAAGCACTAAAAAAACCATGCAGACAGCTGAGCGGCGGTATGAGGCGGCGTGTAGCATTGATCCGCGCCATGGAGGCAGCTTCTGGGATGGTTTTGCTGGATGAGCCCTTTACAGGGATGGATGCTCATACCAGACAACAGGCGGAGGCATACATTAAAGAGCGACAGAATGGCAGAACAGTAATCATAGCAACGCACATTTAACGCATTTGCACCCATATTAACCCATATTTAAAAAAATTATTTGTGTTTTTCCCACAGCTATGCTATAATCGTAGAATGACTGTGATTGTGTCCAAATAATAGGGAATATTGGGCAGATGATATAGACCGGCACAGGGTAATAAGGAGGAAATGTAACAATGAGTTTACAGGTAGAAAAGTTAGAGAAAAACATGGCAAAGCTGACCATTGAAGTATCCGCAGAGGAACTGGATAAGGCAATCGAGAAGGCTTACGAGAAAAATAAGAAAAAAATCAGTATTCCCGGTTTCCGTAAAGGGAAAGCTCCCCGTAAGATGATCGAGCAGATGTATGGTAAGGAAGTATTTTATGAGGATGCTGTAAATGAGCTGATTCCCACTGCTTACGAAGGTGCACTTGAGGAGTGCAGCGAGGAGGTTGTATCTTCTCCAAAGATTGATGTGGTTCAGATTGAAGCAGGAAAGCCTTTCATCTTCACGGCAGAGGTTGCATTAAAGCCTGAAGTAACCCTTGGAAAGTACAAAGGAGTAAAGGTTGACAAGATAGATGTAGCAGTTTTGGATGAGGAAGTGGATGCAGAGATTGCGAAGGAAAGAGATCGCAATGCAAGAACCATTACCGTGGAGGATCGTGCTGTAAAAGACGGTGATATGACAGTCATTGACTTTGAAGGCTTTGTTGATGGTGTTGCATTTGAAGGCGGAAAGGGTGAAAATTATCCCTTGACTATCGGCTCGGGTGCCTTTATTCCCGGATTTGAAGAGAATTTGATCGGTGCTGAAATCGGCAAGGAGACAGAAGTAAACGTAACCTTCCCTGAGGACTATCAGGCAGAGGAACTGGCCGGCAAGGCTGCGGTATTTAAATGTACCGTAAAGGAAATTAAAGAGAAAGAGCTTCCTGAGCTTGATGACGAGTTCGCAGGTGAGGTGTCTGAATTTGATACCCTGGCTGAATACAGAGAAGATGTGAAGAAGAAGCTTGGTGAGAAGAAGGAAGCAGATGCTAAGAGCGCGAAAGAGGATGCAGTGATTGATGCTATTATCGCAGATGCGAAGATGGAGATACCGGACGCCATGATTGAAACACAGCAGAGACAGATGGTTGAGGATTTTGCCCAGAGAATTCAGTCTCAGGGACTTACCATGGAGCAGTATCTGCAGTTTACCGGTATGACTTCTGCAGGTCTGATGGAACAGGTGAAGCCTCAGGCCTTAAAGAGAATTCAGTCCCGTCTGGTTCTTGAGGCTGTTGTAGCTGCTGAGGGCATGACCGCTACAGAGGAAGAGTTTGAGGAGGAAGTTAAGACCATGGCAGAGGCTTATCAGATGGAAGCTGATAAGGTGAAAGAGCTGCTTGGTGAGAACGGCAAGAAGCAGGTTATGGAAGATGTCTGCATTAAGAAGGCTGTAGAGTTTGTAGTAGCGAATGCGAAGGAAGCGAAAGCAACCAAGGCTAAGAAGAAAGAAGAAACAGCAGAAGAAGCATAAGATACACAGGATGTACCCGGGGGAAGACCCGGGTACATCTTTTAGGGATTAATTTTTTATTAAATCTGTGACAGGACATTGAAAAAACATTATAAGTAGGATAAGATAACCTATGAAACGGTAAATTTTGCCGAATAAATCTGATGGGTCGATATAATCAAGATTTTCAGAGTGATTTAACAGATAGTAAATGGAGGAGTAAGCATGAGTTTAATACCTTACGTTGTGGAACAGACCAGCAAAGGTGAAAGATCCTATGATATTTATTCTAGACTATTAAAAGACAGAATTATTTTCTTGGGAGAAGAAGTGAATGATGTGTCCGCAAGTACCGTTGTGGCACAGCTGCTGTTTCTGGAAGCAGA
>CAYOHU010000050.1:0-9142 GCA_964403845.1 uncultured Acetatifactor sp. | reverse complement strand
GGGCAGAGTTCCGACAAGCACCTCTTCCCCCATCTCCGGGTATCGATTCACCACAATCTGCCAGGAGGACAATACCCACACTTGACGGATTTCACGCATATAACGGATTCCTACTCCCAAATCCTCTGAATGGAAGGTGGAAGCATCCTGAAAATAATTTAGCAGCGCCATCAAAGAAAGTTTGCCCTCACAGTCGATTTCACTATATCGAATTCTACTGTTAAATGTGTACATATCTAAACTCCTTACGAATTATCCGGTTTCCGCTGAATTTCTTATTCAAACAGCTGCCAGATAATCATTGCGATCCAAAACAATCCGTTCAGAAGCATTCCCACATTCAAAATGACTGTGATGAAGCGTTTCCCTCTGGGAATCCGCACCTCTCCCTGCTCAAATACAAACCGCTTTCTGAATACAATGAACAACACAATACCGGCAATCACCATCGTAATTACCGCCAGTAAATAAACCATATAGGCGATCCATCCCGGAAGTGAAGCCATAACCAGGTTCATCAGCTCGTCCATACCGGCTCCGGCATAAACCGCTTCCATGTATCCGTCAAAATTCATTGCATCCAGCATAAGTATAGTGACAACACTGCCGAAGAAATTTATAATCATATGAATTGCTATCGTATAGTTAAGCTTGCCTGTTTTCACATACAGAAATGCAAGAAACATTCCCATAGTGAAGGCGTATGCAAACTGATTCAGGTTTCCATGGAACAGACCAAACAACAATCCGGATACCAAAACTGCTGTTCCCTGTCCAAAGCGCGCAGTGCGATCTACGATCAATTTTCGGAAAATGTATTCCTCCATAATCGGAGCACAGATTACCATGTAAAGGAAGCTAACGCCCAGACTGGTGCCGTTTGTAATGTCTGCGATTACATTATTCACCGCGCTTCCCTTCAACGTTCCAATGACAGAGGTAATAACGGTTCCCAGAAAATTACTGCAGTACATCACGCAGAAGCACATTACAACTGCCAGAAAGAACTGCCAGCCCTTCATGGAACGCCTCTCAAGTGTCACCGCCGGCACTCTCTTAACCAGCAGAATCAAAAGCGGCATACCGATCAAATATAGCGGTGCAAAGGATACTGTCAATGAAATATCAGAATTTTTCATCCATTCCGGCTTCAACCAGGTTACAAGATAAATCGTTCCCAGCTGCACCGCATAGATAATCACCGTTCCCAATAAAAACATTAACCCCAGCTTGGAGAAATGTTTTTTTGCACTTTTTATTGTTTCTTCCATATCTTATACTCTCCCTCTTCTATGTTCCATTCCAAAAGTCACAGTCCTACTTTAGCAAATCAGCCTGCAAAATTCAATATCAAACCCTGCTTTGCCGCTGATTTCACCAAAAAAGCCCACAAGCATAAACCTGTGAGCTCCTTCAAAGCAGCGCTACAAGGATTCGAACCTTGAAATGACGGAGTCAGAGTCCGTTGCCTTACCGTTTGGCGATAGCGCTATTTCGTATTACTTGATGTATTATACATGAAGTAATACGTTTTTGCAATACCTAAATTTAAAAAATTTTATCTTTTTGGATTTTTTAGGAACTGTTTGTGCAATACAAACAATTTATACCTCAAACAGCAGATCCGCATAGGTCGGGAATGGCCAATATTCCTTATCTACCAGCTTCTCTAATTCATCAGCCGGTCTGCGCAAATCGTTCATTGCGGTAATCACCTGCTCTTTGTAATAAAATGCCTGTTCTTTTCCCCTTTCCATAGCGGAGGCCTGATTTTCAACCTCCTGCAAATGCTTTGTTGCCGCCTTCATCTCCGTAAGCTTTCCGGTAATCTCCTTCAGCAGATCGGATGGTACAGAGGCGTCGCCCCCGGCCTCCCTAATCGTCACGGCGGTGTCTGCAAGGGTTTTGGAAAAACGCATTACTGCAGGGATAATCTGCTTATTTGCCATATCAATCATTGTCAGTGCTTCAATATTGATGGTCTTTGCGTAGGTTTCATACAAAACCTCTGCACGGGAGTGCAATTCCGCTTCCGTAAAAATTCCGAATTTCTCGAATAATCGGATTGCCTTCTCCGTTGTCAACGTATCCACTGCCTCAACCATGGAGGGAATATTGGGAAGACCTCTTCTGGCAGCCTCCTCCTTCCACTCTTTCGCGTAACCATCTCCGTTGAAAATAATCCTCTGGTGTTTGGTCATATATTCCTTAATCAAATCATGTACAGCCAAATCAAAATTTTCCGCCTGCTCCAGACGATCGGCAGCTTCACAGAATGCTTCCGCCACAATGGCATTCAAAATAGTATTGGGACTTCCGATGGAGTCCTCACTTCCCACCATACGGAACTCAAATTTGTTGCCTGTAAAGGCAAAGGGTGAGGTACGGTTACGGTCTGTGGCATCCTTCACAAAATCGGGAAGTGTGGATACACCCGTGCGCAGCATTCCGCCCTCTTTCAGGGAATCCGCTTTACCGGTCTCCACCAGCTGTTCTACCACATCCTCCAGCTGCTCTCCCAGAAAAATGGAGACAATCGCCGGAGGTGCCTCATAGCCGCCCAGTCTGTGGTCATTTCCCACATTGGACGCGCTCTGTCTCAGCAGGTCTGCATGAGTGTCCACCGCCTTCATAATACATGCCAGTATCAACAAGAACTGAATATTTTCGTTGGGGGTCTGACCGGGCTCCAACAGATTCACACCATCATCCGTGGTAATGGACCAGTTATTGTGCTTTCCGGAACCATTTACGCCGGCGAACGGTTTCTCATGAAGCATACAACGTAAGCCATGATATCCCGCCACACGCTTCAGTGTCTCCATCACAAGCTGATTATGGTCTACCGCCACATTGGCAGACTCATAGATGGGGGCTACCTCGTGCTGGGCAGGTGCCGCCTCATTGTGCTGGGTCTTGGAGGTAACGCCAAGCTTCCAGAGTTCAATATTTACATCATGCATAAAACCGCCGATTCTCTCCCGGATTACACCAAAATAGTGGTCATCCATCTCCTGTCCCTTAGGAGCGGGAGCACCGAAAAGAGTTCTTCCTGCAAAAATAATATCTTCTCTCTTCAACGCCTTCTCTGCATCTACCAAAAAGTACTCCTGCTCTGCACCAACGGAAGACACCACCTTCTTAGCCTGCGTATTTCCAAACAGCCGAACGATTCTGATGGCCTGTTTGTCAAGTGCCTCCATGGAACGAAGTAACGGGGTTTTCTTATCCAATGCCTCTCCGGTATAGGAGCAGAAGGCAGTAGGAATGCAAAGGGTTGGACCTGTGGATGTCTCCTTAATAAAAGCAGGAGAGGTGATGTCCCATGTAGTATATCCTCTCGCCTCAAAGGTAGCCCGAAGTCCGCCGGAAGGGAAGGAAGAGGCATCCGGCTCTCCTTTGATCAGCTCCTTCCCGGAGAACTCCATGATCATCCTGCCATCCTCATCAGGATGGGTGACAAAGGAGTCGTGTTTCTCTGCCGTAATACCGGTTAATGGCTGAAACCAGTGAGTATAGTGTGTAGCACCGTTCTCAACGGCCCAATCCTTCATAACCTTAGCTACAGCATCCGCTATTGCCAGAGGCAGCTCGCCTCCTTGTTCCATAATTCTGGCGACCTCTTTATAGACACTCTTCGGCAGTCTTTCCTTCATCTTGCCAAGAGTGAATACTTTACAACCAAAGAGCTCTTCTACATCTATCTTCTCACCCATTATTCTTCTCCTTTTTGAAGTTCCTATCTTTAATGCACTCATTGTACAATACGCGCGTTTATTGGTCAATGAATTTTTTCGTCCGCTTTTTTCCGTAAAATGTCATAGCGCTGCGGCAACCGGGACAGCTCCAGCCAGATAAGCTGCTTAGAGTGTGGACAGCTTTCCACCGGTTCCAGGTCACTGTTGTACATAGCAAGCACCTCTGTCAGCTGATTAGCTCCGTCAGGCTTCATAATTTCGATAGTTTCTCCCACAGAGAACTTATTGCGCTGTTCAATACGGACAAGGGTTCTTCCGCCCATCCGGCTCTTTCCGGCTTCCGCTGTGTCTGCTTCCGATTTCAATTCTGCAATCTCGGAAACCTCCTCTGTGATTCCCAGATAAATATATTCATTTACATACGTATTATTGTCATAAATCTGCGTGTTTTCGTCTGGTTTTCCGAAATAGAAGCCTGTGGTGAACTGCCGATAGGTGCATTTGGATATCTCGGCCTTATACCAGTCCATATTGGCGCGGTAAGTCTCCTCAGCTTCAAAATAATCATCAATAGCCCTGCGGTAGGTTCTGGCTACGGTGGCCACATAAAGCGCAGTTTTCATGCGTCCTTCAATCTTCAGGCTGTCAATCCCCGCTTCCACAAGCTCGGGAATGTGCTCTATCATACACAAATCCTTGGAATTGAAAATAAAGGTTCCCCGCTCATTCTCATATACGGGCAGGTATTCTCCCGGTCTCTTTTCCTCCACAACCGCATATTTCCATCGGCAGGGATGGGTACAGGCGCCCTGATTGGCATCTCTTCCCGTGAAATAATTGCTCAGCAGACATCTGCCGGAATAGGAAATACACATTGCACCGTGAACAAAGCTCTCTATCTCCATTTCTCCGGGAATATGCTCCCGAATCCCGCGAATCTCTTTCAGAGAAAGCTCGCGCGCCGATACAACACGACTGGCACCCATCCTCCACCAGAACAGATAAGTCTGATAGTTGGTGTTGTTGGCCTGCGTGGAAATATGAATCTCCACCTCCGGCCAAACCTCTTTTGCAATGGTAAACATACCGGGATCCGAAATAATCAGTGCGTCCGGAGCCTCCGGCTTCATATTTTTCAGTTCTTTAAAATATGCCGCTGCTCCCTCCAGATCATCATTATGGGCAAGAATGTTGGCAGTTACATATACCTTTACCTTATGTGCGTGGGCAAACGCGATTCCCTCTGCCATCTCCTCCATGGAGAAATTCTTCGCCTTCGCACGCAGACCAAAGGCCTCACCGCCGATATATACAGCATCTGCCCCAAAGATAACCGCTGTTTTTAAGACCTCCAGACTGCTGGCAGGTATCAATAATTCAGGCTTCTTCCGTTCCATATGTCTCTCCTGTTTCTCTTTTTGAAGCTTCTGTCCTCTAACGTCGGGTGCTCAGGGTCACCCCATCCCCCACGGGCAGGATAACCGTCTCCAGCTGCGGATTGTGCTTAAGCTCATAGAGGTATTCCCGCATTCTGGCGTGGATGGTACGATTGCGGCGGGTTACCGCAAAACGGGATTCGATAATATCTCCGTCCTGCAGAACATTGTCCGAAATCAGCAGTCCGCCCGGTGCAAGCAGGCGGAGAATATCCGGCAGGAAGTTGATATACTGTCCCTTGGCGGCATCCATAAAAATAATATCATAGGTCCCCTCCAGCTTTTGCAAAATATCAGTAGCATCTCCCTCCAGCAGAGTAATGCTTCTCTCTTTTCCGGCGCGTCTGAAATTCTCCCGCGCAATGGGAATTCTTTTTTCATATTTTTCGATGGTGGTAATGTGACATTCCTCCGGCGCATACTCACTCATCAACAACGCAGAAAAGCCGATAGCAGTTCCTACCTCAAGAATGCTCTTCGGCTTCCTATATACTAATAGAAATTTCAGCAGGCTCTGCATTGATTTGCGAACAATGGGAACCTGTGTCTCTATGGCATATTTTTCAATTTCATCCAAAAAAGGAGTGTTGCCTTTATCCAGAGAATCGATAAAGGCTGACATTCTTTCATCTACTATCATGTGTACTCCAATCACGAAACCGCAGGGATTATTTTTCTGCCTCTTTTACATCCATAGACATATATTCCATCATCTCCTCGGCAGTCATGGCGGTGCTAAGCTCAAAGACTCCGGGCTTTACGTTCTTGCGATACTCAGAAAAGAGATACTGCAGGGCAAATAATTTCCCATCCCTCACAAGCCCCCTGGCTTCGAAGGCTTCTCCAATCTGCAGTGGCGTCATGTCCTCCGTCACAGAGACGGTTACCACTCTGCCCTCCCCGGCGGAAACGGCCGGCTCCATAAAAACACGATAGCCATAATCATAGCAGAGTAATGCTCCCTGCCAGATCAGGAAAATCACTGCCACGGCAGCTACCACCCTTAAGATTGTTCCAAACACCGCACTCACTATATTCCCATAGTTCATATCTTCCACATCCTTTTTCATCACTCAAAATGCATTGCTTCCGTCAGCCGCAGATTGATATCCTGCATCTTTCTGCAGAATGCCAGCTCCGCATCCAGAAAGCCGGAGACCAGCGGGTTTTCTATCAGCTCCGAATATTCCTTCTCCAACTGATCAATTTTGTCAAATGCATTGTCGTCGCTTGTCTGAAGCTGAAAATTCCGTTTCCGGAATTCATCTATCTGAGCCTTCAGTTCCGGATATTGCTTCACTCTGTTGCGCTGTGTATCGTATTCACGGTACTCCTGCGAATTCAGAATAGCTGTTATCAAATGCTCCAATGCACTGTCAATTTCGCCCATATTAATAACCATGGCCTTTCCATAACCTGCGAACTTTGGACCGCAGGCACAAATTCGCGTGTGAAAAATTTATTTTTCACACTACATCCATACTCCGTTATTTTTAGTCACATACCAAGCTGCATCCGCCTGTCTTTACGAACCTGTTCCCACTATACTTCCATAATGATCGGCAGAATCATGGGACGTCTCTTGGTCTTCCTCCAGACATAATCACTCAGAACATCCTTGGTTGTGGATTTCAGCTTGCCCCAATCCGTGATGCCTCTGTCCAGACAGGACTGCAGCGCTTCATCCACCGTAATGCGTGCTTCCTCTATCAGTTCATCGGATTCCCGAACGTATACAAAGCCGCGGGACACGATATCCGGTCCTGCAACCAACTGTCCGCTCACCCGATCCAGACTCATAACCACAATCATGATGCCATCCTCTGCCAGATGCTGACGGTCACGCAGTACCACATTCCCAACATCTCCCACGCCGAGACCATCCACCAAAATCGTGCCGACCGGAACCTTTCCCGTCACAGTCGCGCTCTCCTCGTCCAGCTCCAGAACATCTCCGGAGGACAGGATAAAGATATTCTCCTTCTCCATTCCCAGCTCCTGTGCTATTTTAGCCTGAGCCTTCAAATGCTTATATTCTCCATGCACCGGAACCGCATACTTCGGACGGATTAAGGTATAAATCAGCTTAATCTCCTCCTGGCAGGCATGACCTGATACATGAGCATCCTGAAAAATGACATCCGCACCTTTTCTTAAAAGCTCGTTGATAATTTTTGTCACCGACTTCTCATTACCGGGAATCGGATTGGAAGAGAAAATAACCGTATCACCTGCACCAATTGTAATCTTGCGGTGCATATTGTTAGCCATACGGCTAAGCGCCGCCATACTTTCTCCCTGACTTCCGGTGGTGATGATAACCTGCTGTTCATCAGGATAATTTTTCATCTGATCTATATCCACCAGGGTATTTTCGGGGATATTGATGCATTCCAAATTTCTGGCCGTTTCTATAATGTTTACCATGCTTCGGCCTTCCACAGACACCTTCCTGCCGAATTTATAAGCGGTATTGATAATCTGCTGTACTCGGTCCACATTGGATGCAAAGGTCGCCACAAAGATTCGTGTATTTTTGTGCTCCTCGAACAGGGTATCGAAGGTTCTTCCCACTGTTTTCTCAGAGGGAGTGAAGCCGGGACGCTCCGCGTTGGTAGAGTCACACATCAGTGCCAGCACACCCTTTTTCCCAATCTCTGCAAAACGTTGTAAATCGATGGCATCACCGAATACCGGTGTATAATCCACCTTAAAATCTCCCGTGTGGACAACCGTTCCCGCCGGCGAATAAATTGCAAGCGCAGCCGCATCCACAATACTGTGGTTTGTCTTAATATATTCCACACGGAACTGTCCTAAATTGATGGACTGTCCGAATTTCACAACCTTACGCTTGGTTCCCTTCATCAGATTGTGTTCTTTTAATTTGTTCTCAATAATACCCATAGTCAGACGGGTCGCATAAATAGGGACATTGACCTGTCTCAGTACATAAGGAAGCGCACCGATATGATCCTCATGTCCATGCGTGATCATAAAGCCCTTTACCTTGTCAATATTATCCATCAGATAGGTCACATCCGGAATGACCAAATCAATTCCCAGCATATCATCCGCCGGAAAAGACAATCCGCAGTCCACTACAATAATACTGTCTTCATACTCGAAGGCAGTAATGTTCATACCAATTTGCTCCAAGCCTCCCAAAGGGATGATTTTCAGCTTGGAACCACTCTTATTCTCTTTTTTCTTCAATCAAATTTCCTCCATTCTACACAGCCGTCCCAGAACTCATTCTCCTTCTTTATATCGGATTTCACCTTACAAACCTCAATCCGAACCAAACCGCACCCTTCAGGTCATAATAACAGTACTCCGTTCTCTCGCAAGCTCTCACCGTCTCGCAACCGCTTCCCTGTCATCAGAGCTGAAATGGTCGATCAGATACCGTTCTTTTGTCAACTATGTAATCTTTTTGTTTCCATTAATGAGATTCTATTATATTTGAACCCTTACTCCTGCACGAATTCCACATCCTCCAGCATATTCTCGAACACACCGGCAACTGCAGAAAGCTCCTCGTCGTCCGATACAATGGTAAAGAGGCTTTCCTCCTCGCCATCCTGTGACAAATCCTTTAAGATCAACGCTTCTCCGTCACCTTCTTCAAAATCTGTCACAAGAATATAGTTGTACCCTCCGATTCTGGTCTGCTCTAACACAAAAAATTCCACAGGCTCTTCACCCTCAGGGTTAAATGTAATCTTTTCCATTTTGCTCATGTTGTCTCCTGTCCAGATATCCCTGCAAAATCAGCGTCGCCGCAATCTTATCCACATACTCCCTGCGATTCTCCCTGCGGACACCCGCTTCCATCATAATCTTATCTGCCGCAACCGTGGTGAGGCGCTCGTCCCACATCACAACAGGCAGTCCTGTTCTCCGCTCCAGCTTTTCCTTGAACTCATTTGTCAATTCCACCCGGATTCCTTCCGTGGCATTCATATTCTTCGGAAGTCCCAGAACAATCTCTTCCACTTCGTATTC
>CAYOHU010000049.1:7400-9263 GCA_964403845.1 uncultured Acetatifactor sp. | reverse complement strand
GCGAAGTAACCACATGAGCAAAAGGAAAGTGCTGAAAGCACATTTTTGCGAATGGGGTGCTGAATAATTACAATAATATTATAAAATAGAAGAGAGAAAAAAGAAAGAAAAAAGACAATCTTTTTGAACCTTTTTGAAAGAATACGCAGTCTTACTTAGTAGTAACAGAGAAAAGATACATTTACAGTGAAGAAAAGGTAGGCTTACCGAGAGGAGAAATATCATGTTTGACATGTGGACCGGTATCGCTGCGATTTCCCCAAACAGAGAATACACTTTGATTGAAATACGGGACGAACAGGTTCCCCTTGGGTTACCCACTCACGGAGGACAACAATATTTCGGCATTGTCATTGGAGTGATGTTCATAATGCTGGTGGTGGGAGCGTGTGCGATTTATCTGATGGAGTGTTATCGATGCAGGTCGAGAATCACGCAGCTTGATCCGAACAAAAAGGTTTATTGTGGCTGGAAGCTGAGACGATTGAGAGAGACAATTGCAGAGCTGGAATTAGAAGAAACGAAACAGCTGGAAAAGGATGTGCAGGAAATGCTGCAGGAATTTTTTTCAAAAAAAATTCCCAAAGCTGAACCTTTTTGAAATTGACAAAGGTCTTATGTATTAGAAACGACAAATAAATGATGTGGTAACTAAAAAAAATGAAACAAGGATAAAGCAAAAAAGAGGTAGAGGGATGAAGAGATTGTTAAAGAAGCTCCATAAGGCAGTAACAGTGGCAATGTGTGTTACGCTGGTATTTGAAACTGTGAATTTAACCGGCTTGACTGCCAGCGCAGGCGGAAGCACAAGCGTATCCGGGAACAGCGTGTCGGGGAATGTGTTAACTGAGCAGGAGAACGAGCTGATTGCAAATGCACAGAGCGCACTTAAAAAGCTGGCGGATGAGAGCGAGCAAGTGACAGCATTCGCAGATAGGGCAAATCAGTTTTTGTCAACGATTCAGAAGCTTTATAACAGAGTTGAGGCAGCTGAGGGCGCAAGCTATGCCTTATATCAATCGGTTAACAGTGCGGATGCGTATGTGAAAAATACGGATGCATCAAGCAAGAAGGCACAGAGTGCATTAAAAAATGCATTGAAAAGCTACAGTGCATGGATAGAGGCATATGCTGCAGAACTGTCCAATATCGAGTCTGCGGAGGCAGCGGAATTACTGAATCAGGCAGAAGCATACAAGCTGACTGCAGAGCAGGACGCCGCGTTGGCACAGACAAGAGCAAATACAGCTGAGGACTTGGCTGCTAAAGCAAAAGATAAGTTTAAGACGAAAGACGTAGTGACACACTTTTATGTTTTGAAGGATTCCACAAAATTTGAGTCGCTTACTCCCTTTGGAAATCCCAAGAGATATTATGTCGAAGTAGGAGTTGGAACGCTTAAAGCAGAGGATACTCCCGGCACATATGATTGTTTGGATGATTACGCAGGTCGGTCATATATTGAAGGGGATAAAATAGAAAGCTACATCTTGAGTAAACCTTCAGACGACACGATTGCAAGTGCGTTGGCAGCAGCCGGAATTAATTTAAAGGAAGGCGAAAAAATTGAATGGTATATAATCAAGACAGAAAGTGATGCAATCCATGTGGATGGCGTGATCAAAGCTCAGGAGCCTCAGGAACCCCAGGAACCTCAGGAACCCCAGGAACCTCAGGAACCCCAGGAACCTCAGGAACCTCAGGAACCTCAGGAACCTCAGGAACCCCAGGAACCTCAGGAACCCCAGGAACCTCAGGAACCTCAGGAACCTCAGGAACCCCAGGAGCCCCAGGAACCTCAGGAACCTCAGGAACCTCAGGAACCTCAGGAACCTCAGGAACCTCAGGAACCCCAGGAACCTC
>CAYOHU010000049.1:0-7300 GCA_964403845.1 uncultured Acetatifactor sp. | reverse complement strand
CTCAGGAACCTCAGGAACCTCAGGAACCCCAGGAGCCCCAGGAACCTCAGGAACCCCAGGAACCTCAGGAACCTCAGGAACCCCAGGAGCCCCAGGAGCCCCAGGAACCCCAGGAACCTCAGGAACCTCAGGAGCCCCAGGAACCTCAGGAGCCCCAGGAACCCCAGGAACCTCAGGAGCCCCAGGAGCCCCAGGAACCTCAGGAGCCCCAGGAACCTCAGACCCCTCAGACCCCAGCTACAAGCAGTAGGGGAGATGACAATGGGAATGGAGATAATGGCGAGGATGTGGTAATACCCTCAAATGTTACGCCTGATACAAACGAAGTTACAAATGCAACTGTAACTGCAGCTACACAGAATGTTGTGGAAGTGAATGAAGCACTTGTTGATCTTGTTGATGAAGAAACAGATGATATGGAGGACGTAGTTATCATTGAAGATGAGGAAACTGCTTTGGCATCAGAAATAGAAGCTGACACCTCTGAAACAGATGAAGCAGAAAGCAGTGAAGTGATTGCGATTGAAGATGAGGAGACTCCTTTGGCAGCAGGTGGGCATTGCTGGATTCACTGGTTGATTTTGATTTTGACTTTCATATATGTAGTATTTGAATTGATTCGCAGCATCAGCAGAAATAAGAAAATTAACGAGTTGAAGGAAGAATTAGAAGAAGAGAACGCAACAGTGTAGAGGAGAAGAAATATGAAGATGAAAGTTATGGATATAGCAGTTCCGGTGATCTTTGTTCTTGCTTTGATTGTCATTTACTTGTTCTGGGGATGTAAATTGGATTTATATATTACAGTTTTGGCAGGAATTGTTGTGCTGGTTACCGTATTGACGACCTATATGCAATATAAGAAGATTAATGAATTAGAGGATACAAAAGAAGAAAAGTAATTCTGATCCCACCACCCAAACGTGGTGGGATTATTATGTAGTACTTATTGTCTATTGATTTATACCCTTAAATATTGTTATTATAAAGCTGTAAACAATACAAGTGTTCATAGATAAAGGCAAAACTGCTGAAAGGCAGTGACGCAAAGCCAAGGGTCTAAGGCAGAAATGCTATGACAGCCGGTTGCCTCATGTTTTTTCAGGTAATCTTTGTCGGCATTCAGACAGAGATTTTTTTGTTGAAAAATATGGGCTTTATCTGAAATTGAGAACTCGAACGAAAGGATGAAGAATATGAACAGACTAAAGAGAGTATTACAAGTTTTATCAGTAGGATTTTGTACGTTAATGTTGCATGCGATGGCTTGTTCAGGTCAGTCGCAGGTAGTACAGATTGAAGAAGAGACCTGTGCATTAGGTGATTCAGCAGGGGTACGAGTAGAACAGACTCTTGATGATTTGAAGGCTGTTCCGGACAAATTCAACACAGGTTGTACAGGTGCTTTGGTTCAAGTTGAGCTCGATACCAGCGTGGAGGGGGTTCGATTCGTAGCAACCGGCAATAATACCAAAAGGGTACTAGACTTTGCTTATCACAACAAAAATGTTGCGGGTACAGTGACTTTTGAAAATTATGATTTTTCTAATTACCCATTGTATTCTTACAATGAGAACATGGTGGAGAGAACGATAAAGGTTGTTTTTAAGAATTGTAAGTTCTCTACAGTGTCTGTTGGAAAGGAAAGGGGTAATATCTCCTTTGAATTTGATAACTGTACGTTAGAAAGCTATAACGGCAGTAATGTTGTTTTTAATCATTGTCAGTTTGGAAGAAGCTATACAGATGGTCTGGTTCCTTTCCAGAATGTGGAAGTGAATAACTGCTTTTTCTTAGATATGGCGAATGAAGCATGTGGTAATGCTATCCATACTGATGGTACGCAAATATACGGAAAAGACGGAGTTGATGTACTAAACGTTAATTACAACAACTGCAGATTTGAATTACCAGCGTTTGATGTTGCGGGAAGTAAAGCGTATGTCAATGCATGTATTATGCTTCAATTAGAATATAGTAATGCAAAGAATGTTTCTTTCAATAATTGTATCGTAAATGGTGGCGGATACAGTATATATGCACGAGATGTGGGAAAAGGATATACCTTTGACAATGTAAAATTTGAAGGAATACGCTCCGGCTGTGTAAAGAAATATGGTACGATATATTCACAAATAAGTCCTTCAATTGAATTTAAAGATATAACTGAAACGAATGCACTGTATATTGCGTCGGTTTGGAAAGAAGGAGGAAATACTCATTTTAGTGTTACTAACGACACAAATGCAGAAAGAAAATTACTCATTTATACAAATCGGGATTCTTATGAGTTTACGATTCCTGCCTGCCCGAAGGGCGAAGAACTGACCTCGAATCTGACCTACGAAGATATGCCATTCGATCTTGAAATTGTAATACCTGAAAACTGCGAATATGCAATTTGCTATGATAACACCCTTGATGGATACGCAGAGCAGATAAGATTCGTAAATTGGAGTGGAAAAGAAGTATATCTGGAGAAGAAAACTGCAGAAGCGTTGACTGCTAACGGAAATGATGTATTATGCTCCGGCTCATGCGGTGCATCGGTTGAATTCACTCTTACAAAATCAGGTGTGCTCTACCTTAAGGGTGAAGGAAACATGTCGAACTATAGCTCTAATCGTGTTTCACCCTGGTGGGAATATAACAATTTTATCAAAACGATAGTAGTAGGAGATGGAATTGAGAGAATAGGCTCACAGAGCTTTAGAAGATGTGTTTCGGTGCAAAGTGTGGTTTTGCCTGATGGATTAAAGGTGATTGGCAACAGAGCGTTCGCCGGTTGCACAGGGTTGACTACTATATCTGTTCCTGCTAGTGTTGAAAAGATAGAAGCGTCAGCTTTTTCGGGAAATATCCTTCAGGAAATCCAATACAGAGGAACTGACTGGAGCAAAATCGAGCTTGAAAGCGGAAATGAGGATTTGACGGAGAAGGTTGTATGTGTGATTGCTGACAGTACAGAAGAAGTGAGCAAGATAGTCATGCAGGGAGAGTGCGGCAGACAGGCAGATTATTTATTGACGGATGATGGCGTGTTAAGAATAACAGGTACCGGCGCAACCTACAACTATAATTCGAATAAAGTTGCCCCTTGGTTTGAAAACAGAGAACTGATAAAAGTTGTTGTGATTGATGAAGGAATAGATAAAGTGGGGCAGCAGCTCTTTAGAAGCTGTAAAAATCTCCGTAGGGTAGAGTTGCCGCAGGGACTAAACGTAATAGGAACGAATGCCTTTATTTTCTGCTCTGATTTATGTGAGATTACAATACCCCAAAGCTTGAGCGAAATTCATACGCGAGCTTTTTACGGAGTTAAGAGAACAAATGTGCAATATGGTGGAAGCGAAAAAGAATGGCAGCAGATTGCAGTAGATGCTTACAATGATGTCATCCTTGAAAATGTATGTTATAACTAATATCACCTTCGTGCAGAAGGAGAAAGCTGTTTGAAACCAATTGGGAAACGAGAAAACAAGACTTGACATTATGTCGAGTCTTGTTTTTAAACGTAGAAGTGGGCGTTCCTAGACAAATAATCAATAACATGTTATACTTCGTAAAACGCTAAATGTGCTAGGGGGGGCTTGAATGGTGGATACAAATATAAACAAATCAAAATTATATGATCTTGCTAAATGTATTGCGACTATTTTGGTGGTAATTGCCCATACAACAAGAATGTACACTCCGGATGGCGCAATTAAAGTTGTAAATCAGTCAGATTTTTTGGCGAATGTTACAAAATATATTTATGCGTTTCATATGCCGTTGTTTTTCATGCTTTCAGGCTGTGTGTACGGATATTGCATTGAGCATGGTAAGTATAAGGATGATATGGCGTTTGCGGTGAATAAAGGGAAAAAATTATTGATTCCTTACTTTTTTTGGGGAATATTCTATGTCGCTCCGATTGTGTGCGCTTTGGGAATAACACAGGGAGGATTTATTAAGTATGTTATCTCAGGGATTTTTTTGTCATGGAACTCGCGTCATCTGTGGTATGTGTTGGCTTTGTTTTTGATTTTTTTACTGGTCATGCCATTAAGACGCTTGCTGTTAAAGGAAAAATGGCTGGTTGTAGGCATTATCAGTCTGATGTTACTTGTGGTATCAAGCAAATTACCAATTGTCTTTCAAATTCAGGCAGCATGTCGCTATCAAGTTTTCTTTTTCATGGGTATCATATTGAATCGGTTTTATCATCAATTCAATTGCTTCTGTACCAAATGTGGTTTGATTGCATTTATTTTTCCTTTTGCTTTGCTGTTAATGTTTCTGTGTGATGCCAATATTATCTTGGAATATGCATACGTCCTGATAGGATGTAGTATGATAATGATTTTGAGTTGGGGCTTGTTGAAATGGTTCCCGTCAGCATTTGAATCACCTGCTTATCAAGCTTTTAAGAGAAATACGTTTGGTATTTACCTCTTTCATCCAATGATAATTTATGTAATGTTTTATATTTGCGGTGGTTATGATTTGAACCCTGTCTTACTAAGTGCGTTGGCTTCAATTTGTGCTATCGCTTTGTCCATCCTTGCTACAAATGTGGTTCGAAAATTACATTTGCAGCTGTTAATCGGAGAGCGAATTTAATATACGATTATTGCAATGCAAAGGGAATGTCCTAGTGGAATTTATAAAAGAGGTATGGTATAATATCTTTAGCGTAAATGGAGTGGGAAGCTTTTCATTGCCGTTTGGTTGGAAGTACAATAGTGTTATAAAAATATGTATATGACAAGCGATACATAAGGTTCTAAAAAGTCTGTTATATAGAAAGAGGTAAGCGGATGGCGGAGAAAACCAAAGTAGTAAATTTATATGAGAATAAGAATCAATTGGTAACGGATGCTATTGATAAAATTGTAGTAGAGATTTTTAACAAGCGCAGTAAAGAGAACAAGTCCCAGATTATTGTACTTACGGGATGTTCTCCGCTTGTGGGAACCACATCTACATGCATTGGACTGAGCATTGCAATTGCCACAACGCAGCGAAAGACCTTGTTGATTGATTGCGATGTGCGAAAGTCTATCAAATATAAAAAATTGAATGAACAGACTTCCAAAGGACTGGCAAATTATCTGCTGCAGGACAGCAACAGGGATAAACTGCAGATGGAAGAAGTTATCTACGATACCAATATTGAGAATTTATCCTATATCCCCTGTGGCGATTATACAGAAAGTTCTACTCGAATTCTGTGTTCTACAAGGATGGCGGAATTGATTGAGAAGGTAGAAGAGGAATATGATTGCATTATTTTTGATTTTCCTTCCCTGTCGGTAGTTCCGGATGCACAGATATTGTTTCAGGCGGCAGACGGCATTGTCCTGATGGCGGCATTGGGAGAAACAAGAAAGCAGCAGATTCGAGAAGCAAAGCTAAAGGTAGCTCCTTATTATGAAAAGTATTACGGTATGATTGTTAATAAAATTAATCTTGATATTTACAGACAGAACGTGAGAGATTATGATTATTATTTCGTGGATAGAAAAGGGGAACAAAAGCTAAAGGGAAATGTTGGTTACAAGAAGTACAGAAAGACAGCAAAGAACAGAAGGAGCACAATCCATGAGGGAAAATAGAGTAAAAAAGTATATGAAAATTATGGCAGCGGTGATGATAGCGGCGCTATTGCTTGGTACAAATGACATGGATGCTTTTGCGGCAGAGGAGGCAGCTGCCGCACCGATGGTGGTTATAGAAAAATATGAGGTAACTGATGAGAAAATTGTGCCTGGGGAGGATTTTACATTAACCATTACTCTTACGAACTATAACCGGACGGCAACAGCAAGAGAGGTATTGCTTGATATTGATAATCCGGATGGTGTGGCACCGGTTTACGGCACTGTTTCACAGGTTTTTGTGGGAGATATCGGTCCCGGAGAGAGCAAGGAGATTTCCTTGGAATACAATTCGTGGACTACAATTATAACAAACACACTGGATTTTTATGTGACTGTGATCACCAGTATGAATCAGAATTATATTGTATTGAGAGTTCCGGCAGGATCTGACTCGCCTTTTAGTGTCCTTTCTGCGAATGTACCGGAGTCAGTGAGGGTGAACGAGAATCTGTCTCTGTCGGTGGCTTTTCAGGTGCTCGGTGAAGATAATGTCAGTAATGTTGCGTTGACTGTGTATCATGATGGTCAGCAAATAGCAGATAGTCAGATTGGTATTCTGACCCCCGGCGTGACTAAAACACAGCAGGTATCAATGTCCTTGCCTGAAACCGGAGAATATGCGTTAGAGCTGGCTTTGGAATACATGGACACGGCAGGACAGGATATTGTAGTTCCCATCGGCACGGCGCTTGTATCGGTTGTTGATAGTGATAGTGTTGATGCGGAGCAGAATTTTATAGACGACAGTAATGATGATGATTCTAACAGCGAGACGAATGCGATTCTGTTGATGGGTGTGAGCGGAATATTAATTATTGGTATTTTCTTGATTGTTATTATTATTTCGCGAAAAAACAGATAAGGAGATAGGGTATGAATATGGATATTCGTGAATTAGAAACAGCGGACTATGATATTTTAGAAAATGTCAAGGTGGCTATTTACAGACTCTGGAAGAAAAAGCTGATCGTTATCCTGGTGACGCTAATTGGATTTTTGGCTTCCTTTGTTTATATCGGGATTGTGGGTATTCAAACAAATTACCGTTCGACTGCCTCCATTTATAGTGCGGTATATGGTTCCTATGAGGATGCGGAATATGGTACAGAGGTTATGAATACCTACGTCAGCTTGTTGGGAAGTCAGCGTGTATGTGACAGGGCTGCTGCTGCTTTGCAGGGAAAAAACATAAGCTCTGCTGCCTTAAAAAGCATGGTATCCGGCGGAATGATTTATTTGAGCGGCGCGGGTAGCGATTCAAGATCCTACAGCAATAGACTGACGCTGGTTGTTTACATGGGAACATCAGAAAATCTCGTAGATATCACCAATGCCATGGCGAAGGCATTTACGGACGAGATTAATGATATGTTAGGTACCAGCTCCTTACAGGTAATAGATCACGCTGTAGGATATTCTTCGTTTGAATCGCTGAATCCGTTATTGTATTTTGTCTTGTTCGGAGCAGTTGCGTTTTTCCTGGCGGCAGGAGCTATTTTCGTAATAGAATTTCTTTCACCCTATGTATATAGTGTTGCTCAATGTGAGCAGAATAAGGAACAGATTTTAGGAATGATACCTAACAATCGATGATGGATGAGACGAGTGAGAAAGATGAAAAAGCTAAAGATTGTATTTGCGGCATCCTCCGGAGG
>CAYOHU010000048.1:0-9307 GCA_964403845.1 uncultured Acetatifactor sp. | reverse complement strand
AACGAGGAAGCAGCTATGAAGGCGGTTGTGAACGAGGAAGCAGCTATGAAGGCGGTTGTGAACGAGGAAGCAGCTATGAAGGCGGCTGCGAACGAGGAAGCAGCTATGAAGGCGATTGCGAACGAGGAAGCCGCTTTGTCGTGTCCGGGTTGCGGTGCGCAAGTTGCCTCAGGAGCACGATTCTGCGTTCAGTGCGGATTTGATTTACAACAAGCACCCGTAAAGACAAAGGAAGCTGTTTGCCCGAATTGCGGACATCACTGTGCAGACAATTCAACATATTGCTGTGAGTGCGGAACGAAGCTCGAGAAAGAATAAAACGCAAGAAAGCATAAAACGTAAGAAAGAATCACACAGATATATCTGAAAAAACATATGGAGGGCTTATTGTTAATGGGAAAGCATTATTTGATTGTGGTAGACATGCAAAAGGATTTTGTGGACGGAGCATTGGGAACGAAGGAAGCGGAGGTAATTGTGCCCGCAGTTTTGGAGAAGGTAAAGAGCTTTGACGGGGACATCGTTTTTACCAAGGACACCCATTTCGAGGATTATCTCAGCACCGAAGAAGGGAAAAAGCTGCCGGTGGAACACTGTATCAAGGATACGGACGGCTGGAGGCTGATAGAGGAATTAGAGAGCTATTGTGCGGATAACGGTAACAGGGTGTATGAGAAAATCACCTTCGGATGTAAGGAGCTTGCGCAGGATTTGTATGCCGAGCAGAAGAGGGAACCTATTGATTCCGTTGAAATCATTGGTCTTTGTACGGATATCTGTGTAGTATCCAATGCGTTGCTTTTGAAGGCATTTCTGCCTCAGGTGGAGATTTCGGTTGACGCTTCCTGCTGCGCAGGAGTAACGCCTGAGACACATGAGGCCGCTTTGACAACCATGACAAGCTGTCAGATTCTGGTGAAGAGATAAGAAACAGAACTGATTTCGTAATAAAACCTTAAGATTTTCAAGAGGATATCTTAAAACACAGATTTCCATTTCTTTGCTATACTGAGACAGGTAGCAAAGAAGAGGTGTTGTCCTGCAGGGCAACTGATACGAGAGAATATAAGGGGCTTACTATGGAGCAGAGATGCAGCAAAAGAGGAAAAAGAAGAAAAGGGAGAAAACGCTTGCTAAGACGGCTTGTCATATGGGGGTGCCGGTGTGGAATGGCAGCATTGTTGGCAGCTGTGTTGATTACAGCGGTAAGGTGTTGCCGGGGGATAGCGGAGCCTGATACGCAGCGGCTTGCTGACGAAAAATATCCGGAAAGTCTGGCGGAGCTCTTGGAGAAGAATCCGGAGACGGAGCAGTTTGTAAAGAATTATTGGGAGAATAAAGACAAGAAGCCTGTGATTGATTTGTCGGGTGAAGTGACACAGGGAGAGATTCCGTTGCTTTTGCAGTGGGATGAGCGTTGGGGCTACGAGACCTACGGCAGTGATTTTCTGGCAGTGACAGGTTGCGGTCCCACCTGCCTTTCCATGGTAAGCTGCGGACTTAGTGGTGATACCCGGTGGAATCCGCTGGAAGTGGCAAGGCTGGCGGAGAAGGAAGGATATTATGTGCCGGGTGCGGGCTCCTCGTGGGATTTGATGACGGAGGGAGCCGCGCAGCTGGGACTGCTGGTGAACAACGTGATATATGACCGGGAGCACATATTAAAGACATTAAGGGAAGGAACTCCCATTATCTGCATCATGAGACCGGGAGATTTCACCACATCAGGTCATTTCATTGTGCTGACGGGAGCGGATGAAAACGGGATGGTGACAGTGCGCGACCCAAACAGCAGGGGTAACAGCGAAAAAAACTGGGATGTGGAGGTGTTACTGCCCCAGATTAAGAATCTGTGGGGCTATGAGTACGGAGAGTAGCAAGGAAGCTGTTGCACTTTTTATGCTTCATTCGGATGATAGATGTAGCATACATATCCAACAATCTCATCCACGTCCTTTTCATCCACTCTGTATTTGCCGTCGCGAATACTGTAGTATTTCGCAATGCCGTTCTCGACTTTGCGGCGACTGAAAAAGAGATTATTATCAATAACAATAGCAGCGACTTCGTTCAACATGGGATTTCTGTCATTTGCAATCAGTAAAGTATCATAAGGACTGAAGTGCGGCATGTAATGATCACAGGGAATCCGGATGCCGAAAAAGGTTTTGCTTATAATGTCCTGATTCAAATCGGTGATATCCAGCTGCGTATATTCATTCGACAGCTTCAGATTTCCGTTGTAGGCACATTGTACCTGCATGATGCTGATGATTTTTCGCCCTTTGGGTCTTTGAGAACAAAGATACTGTTGGTGTTTGATATACCAGCGTACCAAATACAGTGCGTTGTCAGGGAGATTGCGGCAAACGGCAATATTTTCCTTCGTAATGGGATTGATGGTATTGGCACCGACTAATTCATCAATACTTATGTTCAAGGCCTTTGCCAAAGCAACTACGGTGGATAATTTACAATCCTTAAGAGGCTTATAGGTGATGGATTTTAAGGTGTCGATGGAGAGACCGGACCATTCGGCCAGATTACTCAATGTAATGTCTTCTTCTGAGGTATAATGCAAAATATTGTGGCGGAGTGCTGACATGTAGTCAGTGTCATTCGTCACCAAATGTTTTGAAAGTTCTTTCAATTTTTCGTCTCTTGTCATATTTTTTTATCCTTTGTTATAGTATATAATCGAGTTGTCGCAGTAGGAAATTTTCCGAATTGCTGCAAATCCAAATTGATTCGTACAAAGATAATGTATCGTAGTGATAATGGATAGTCAATATATTTCTGCAACAATTCAGAAAATAGGTTCGAGGAATTCCTTGGTAACAGTTTTAAGCGTTAAAAAAGGGAGTTAATATAGTAACAATGGGCAATTGTGTGTAAAAGGGGAAACGGACATGCTTGTTGTGTGAATAAGTGTGGCAAGGAGTTCAAGAAGAGTGCGTAAAACAAAATCCAAGGCTGAGGCCTTGGATTTTGTTTTGTGTCAAACGCTAACACAAACTTTCGGTGAATGTAAGTCTGGTAGTAGCATTTTGGAGACAAATCGGTTACAATATTACAATATACGGAGTGTCGGGACTGTTTACTCGACGAATAGCAGGAGGAATTGATGATGATACCGAAGGATCCGGTGATGCTGTTGAGCTTTGTAAATTTGAAATTAAGAGATTACTATAGCAGTCTGGAGCTGCTTTGCGAGGAACTGAATGTAGATCAGGCTGAGCTTGAGGAGAAGCTTAGAAGTATTGATTACCGGTACGATGCCGGGAAAAATCAGTTTGTATGATTGTGTATGAAGTCAGAGAAACAAAAGCCAAGGCAGCAGCGAAGGGAGAAGCAGCACAGGAGGTGTGGCAACATGATACAGCAGGCAGGGGATACAGCAGGAAAGCATTGCCATATCTGTACGGGATGCGGAAGATGTGGTAGCCCCCGGAAGAATTTGCAGGTGCTTGTGAAAACGATGCAGCAGACGGGAACAATGCCACTGACGCAGGAAATGAAATTGGCAGTGAAGAATGGTAAGGTATACTCTGCAAACAGTGAGAAACGATTGATCATTGCGGATATTGGAACGACAACCATCGCAATGCAATTGTACGGAACAGATGGGAAGCTGCTGGATACCTTTGCTGTTGTGAATCCGCAGACTGCATACGGAGCGGATGTACTGTCCAGAATTCAGGCTGCGGAGGATCCGGTTAATGCCGGACGAATGCAGCAGATGGTAAGAGAGGTATTGTCCCGGGGCATTGCGCAGTTTCATGATTTCCTGAAGGCAGGAAAGAAAGAGCAGGCTCCGGAGGCCGCAGCAGACGTTGAGGAAGCATTTCAAATGGTAATTACCGCCAACACAACCATGGTATATCTGCTTATGGGGTACGATACTGCGGAACTGGGAAGAGCGCCTTTCCATGCCAATCATCTGCAGCCCATAGAAACAATTATCGCTGATGTACCATGCTTCATAGTGCAGGGGCTGTCAGCCTTTGTGGGTGGGGATATCGCAGCAGGAATTTTGGCCTGCGGTATGAATGAGAGTGAGGAAATCACCCTTCTGCTCGACCTTGGGACCAATGGAGAGATGGTGCTGGGGAACAGGAATAAGATGCTGGCCTGTGCTACGGCAGCAGGACCGGCCTTTGAAGGCGGAGTGAATCGCGGCATATGGGGTGCGGATATGGTCAGTCTTTTGGCGAGACTGCGAAGGGAAGGAATTCTGGACACAACAGGATTGCTTGCAGAGCCGTATTTCGACGAGGGAGTGCGCATCAGTGATGTCTGTGTAACTCAGGAGGCTGTCCGGGCAATACAGCTGGCAAAGGGAGCCATTGCGGCCGGAATCAGGATTCTGGCGCAGGAATATGGGATTTCTATGAATCGGATTGACCGGGTGGTGCTGGCAGGAGGCTTCGGCTATTATCTGAAGCCACGGGATGCGACCTTCATCGGACTTCTTCCTGCAGAGCTGGAAAAGAAGACAGTGACAGGAGGAAATACAGCCTTGACGGGAGCGCTGATGCTTGGCTGCATGCTGCTAAGTGGTGAGGCACAAGGGCTCTCCAAACTGTTTGAGCTGTTAAAAGAGAAGCTTCAGATTATCAATCTGGCGGAAAATCGGGAGTTTCAGGACTTCTTTTTTTCCGGCATGGATTTGAATTAAGCTTTCGGTGAACTTCTGATTTTGGCATTGTTTTAGTTTTTTATATTTATAAGGTAGGAGTGGTTCGGTTTGAAACAGATAGTATTGCATTATTTGCGCCCCTATTATACTCGGATGGGCGTAGGCTTTTTCATTAAATTCGTCGGCACGATTATGGATTTGTGTATTCCTTATATTTTGGCTTATATTATTGATTTTGTGATTCCTCTTCAACGGAAGGACATGATTTTGTTATGGGGGATGCTGATGGTGATATGCTCAGTTTTGGCAATTTCCTTTAACATTATGGCCAATCGTATGGCCTCCCGGGTGGCGAGTGATGCCACAAGAGCAATCAGGCATGATTTGTTTGACAAGACAATGTATCTGTCCGGCAGGCAGACGGATCAGTTCACAAAGCCTTCCCTGATATCAAGAATGACCACGGATACCTACAATGTGCACCAGATGCTTGGTCGTATCCAGAGGCTGGGTGTGCGAGCGCCGATTCTTCTGGTGGGTGGCATCTGCGTGACATTTACGTTGGATGCTCCCATGGCATGCGTATTATTGGCAGCTTTGCCGGTTCTTGCGCTGATCACGGTTGCAGTATCCGGGAAAAGTATTCCCATGTATGACGGCTTACAGCAAGCGACGGATCGCTTTGTGAGGATGATGCGGGAGGATATTTCGGGAATCCGGGTCATCAAGGCACTGTCTAAGACGGAGTATGAAACAGAGAAATTCCGTGGGATTAACCGGGAAGTAGTGACCCGTGAGAGGAAGACGGGTATGCTGATGGCAGTCATCAACCCGTCCATGAATGTGCTGTTAAATCTGGGTATGGTTTGTGTGATTATCGTGGGTGCTGTCAGAGTGAACAGCGGTGCGACGGAGGTGGGAAAGATTTTGGCATTTTCCACTTATTTTACGATTATTATGAATGCAATGATGTCCATATCCAAAATGTTTGAAATTCTTTCAAAGGCTATCGCTTCAGGCAATCGTATCTGGCAGGTGATGGAAAGCAAGGACGATATGGGACTGATGGAGATTTATGAGGAGCAATGCACCGGTGGACAGAAGGAGGACACAGAGGACGCAGAGATTGTTTTTGACCATGTTACCTTCTCCTACAACCATGGAGAAGAGGCGAATTTAAAGGATATTTCATTCCGAATCGGGAAAGGTGAGACTTTGGGAATTATCGGTGGAACCGGAGCCGGCAAATCCACATTGATTCAGCTGATGATGAGAATGTATGATGCGGACACGGGCAGGATTTTAGTGGCAGGTAAGGATGTGCGAGCTTATGAGCCCGAGGAATTAAAGCAAAAATTCGGCGTGGTTTTTCAAAACGATACAATTTTTAAGGACTCCATCACCGGAAATGTAACTCTGGGAAGAAAGCTTTCCGCGGAGGCTGTGAAGGAAGCTCTGTATTATGCCAGAGCAAGCCGCTTCGTGGAAGAGCGCCGGGATCAGGAGGCGGAGAGTCTGAATATCAAGGGCTCGAATCTGAGCGGAGGGCAGAAGCAAAGGATATTGATTGCCCGTGCTTTGGCAGCGAAGCCGGAGATTCTGATACTGGACGATTCCTCCAGTGCGTTGGATTATCGTACAGACGCCGAGCTGCGCAGGGGAATTAAGGAAAACTACAGAGAAACCACGCTTGTGATCGTGGCGCAGCGCGTGAGCTCTATCCGTAATGCAGATCATATTCTGGTATTGGAGGACGGAGAAATCAAGGGATACGGAACCCATGAGGAGCTAATGCAGTCCTGTGAGTTATATGGTGAAATCGCCGGAACACAGGAGGTGGCGATATGAATGGAGGACTAAACACAATAAGAGGAAATGCAGGTAATACTTCCCGTGAGGAACGCAATACCCAGAAACGTTACAGCCGCAGAACGGTTATACAGCTTGGCACCTATCTGCTTCATCACAAGGGACTGGTATTGTTGGCCATAGTATGTACCCTGGGAAGCAACCTTTTCTCTCTGGTAGGACCGAGGCTGACGGGATATGCCATCGCAGCCATAGAACCGGGAAGGGGTGAGGTGGATTTCGGAACGGTATTTTACTACGCCGCATGGATGGCAGGCTTCTATCTGTTATCGGGAGTGATGGCGTATGGCTTACAGGTACTGATGATTACCCTGAGCCGCAAGGTGGTCTATCGTATGCGTCAGGCTGTATTTGAGAAGCTGTTGACTCTGCCGGTCGGTTATTTCGATACTCATCAGACAGGCGATATTATCAGTCGTCTCTCCTATGATATTGACACGGTGAATGCTTCTCTGTCCAATGATCTGGTACAGCTATTGACCACAGTGATTACTGTGGTGGGTGCCCTGTCCATGATGATATCCATATCTCCGAAGCTGGTGCTGGTATTTGCATTTACAGTACCGTTATCCGTTTTTTTGACGAAGTATATCACCGGTAAAACAAAACCGCTTTTTCGGGAACGTTCTGCGAAGCTTGGAGAGATGAACGGATATGTAGAGGAGATGGTGAGCGGGCAGAAGACATTGAAGGCCTACGCAAGAGAAGCGCATACAATAGAATGCTTTGAGGAAAAAAATCAACAGGCAGTGGAAGCCTATTACCGCGCAGAATACTATGGCAGCATCATAGGTCCTTGTGTGAACTTTGTAAATAACCTATCCCTGTCCTTAATCAGTGTGTTTGGCGCATTGCTGTATCTGATGGGTAGTATCAGCATCGGTGATATCTCTGCCTTTGTTCTGTATTCCCGTAAATTCTCAGGACCGATTAACGAGGCGGCAAATATTATGAGTGAGCTGCAGTCCGCATTGGCAGCTGCAGAGCGGGTGTTCCGATTGCTGGATGAGGAGCCGGAGTCCTTGGATTCTCCGAATGCCACGGAACTGACGGAAGTTGTGGGAGATGTGAAGGCGGAGCATATCCGTTTTGGATATACTCCCGAGAAAACCATCATTCACGATTTAAGCTTTCACGCGGAGCCGGGGAAGCTGATTGCCATTGTGGGGCCAACGGGAGCCGGAAAAACTACTTTAATCAACCTGTTGATGCGTTTCTATGACCCGGAAAACGGAAGGATTCTGGTGGATGACCGGGATGCGGCTCATGTCACAAGAAAAAGTCTTCGGAAAGCCTATGCCATGGTATTACAGGATACCTGGCTTTTCCACGGGTCAATTTACGAGAATCTGGCTTATGGGAAGGAAGGAGCCACCAAAGAGGAAATTGTGGAAGCAGCAAAGGCGGCTCATATTCACTCCTTTATTATGAAGTTGCCGCAGGGCTACGATACCGTTCTCACTGATGAGGGAACCAATATCTCAAAGGGGCAGAAGCAGCTTCTCACCATTGCCCGTGCGATGCTATTGGATGCGGAGATGCTGATTCTGGATGAGGCAACCTCCAACGTGGATACCCGGACAGAACAGCGGATTCAAAAGGCAATGCGCAAGCTGATGGAGAACAAGACCTGTTTTGTCATTGCCCATCGTCTGTCCACCATTCAGAATGCAGATTGTATTTTGGTGGTAAATGACGGAGAGGTAGTGGAACAGGGAACCCACTCGGAGCTGATGAAGAATGGAGGAGTATACCGGAAATTGTACGAGGCACAGCTTGAGTAAGCCCATGGAGTGAGCTTGCCTGCCATGAATGGTTCGTCATTCCCGGTCATATATTTTATTAAGGACTGTAAGGATTTGACTGGAGTTAGAGGAGATGAAAAAGATAGCAGCGATAATCCTGACATTCGATCTGGTGGCGGGAGTACTGCTTGTAAGCCTCTGTGTAAGTGGGAGAACCTTGGGACTACGGGAAAAGCAACTGACTGCGGTGCAGGTGAGAAGCGGTGATGTGGTGTATACGGCGGAAGTTGACCGTATGCAAGGCTGCAAGAAGATTGCATTAACCTTTGATGATGGTCCTCATCCCTATTACACCGAACAGCTTTTAGATGGATTGAGGGAGAGAAACGCAAAGGTTACGTTCTTTGTGACAGGGGAGCACGCCGGATTACATCCGGATATTATTAAGAGGATTCACGAGGAAGGACATCTCATAGGCAATCACACTTACAGCCATATTCAATTGAATTCCCAAAACAGGGAGGAATTTAAAAATCAGCTGATTCAGACAAATGCGGTGCTTGAAGAGATTATCGGAGAAGAGGTGGAGTATGTACGTCCGCCCTATGGTACATGGGATAAGGCATTGGAAAGGGAGTTGAACATGTTTCCGGTGCTTTGGACAATCGATCCGCGGGACTGGTGCAGTGACAATGTGGCATGTATCACCCGAAGCATTGTGGATAAGGCGGAGGAGAACGACATCATTCTCATGCATGATTATTATGAGTCCACTGTGACAGCAGCACTTGCAGTGGTGGATGAATTACAGGAGGAGGGCTATGTGTTTGTGACAGTTGAGGAGATATTGTTTGACTAAAAGACCTTTAGACTGCTTCTCTTAAAAACGGATGAATTTGTTCGGGAAAGGTACGGAATTGTAAAATGGATTTATTTGAATATATGCGTAGCAATAGTATGGAGAAGGAATCTCCGCTGGCGGCGAGAATGCGTCCGCGTTCCTTAGAAGAGGTTGTTGGACAGGAGCATATCATCGGCAAGGATAAGCTGCTTT
>CAYOHU010000047.1:0-9406 GCA_964403845.1 uncultured Acetatifactor sp. | reverse complement strand
CTACCTTTCTGTTTTGAAATCATGTATAATCAACAATATAATAGCTTAATTTCAGTCGGGCGTAAAGTGTTAAGTGTGGGAAAGTGAGAGTTTATGAATCAAAAATTCTATATAAAGAATGTAATGCTTGCAGTAAGACAGGCTGCTGCGATATCCCAATTGGAAGCTCTTGTAAGGAAGATAAAGGAGGATGGCATCTCCGTGCAAACCCTTATCGTTGAGAGGAAAAAACTGCCGGAGGAGCTGTCGGTGGAGCTGACGGAAAATTTGCCGGAGGAGCTTCTGCCACAGGAGCTTCTGTCGTGCGGAGAGGAAACCCTATATATCACTGACTGTGGGGAAACCGCGGTTCTGCTAAGGGAAAAGGGCTGCCCGGTGCTGGGCTTTTGGCATGAGAAAGAGGAGAGCTTTGCGGGAATCGAATACATTATGGAAAGTCCCAAGGATTTGGATACCTGCTATCTTGACAGAGTGTACCGACGTTATCGTGATATCCCGTGGGATATTCTGGAGACGGAGAGGTGCTTCATCCGGGAGACTGTAGCGGATGATGTGGAAGGCTTTTATGCGATTTATCATCATCCTGATATCGTAAGGTATACGGAGGGACTGTATCCTGAGAAAGAACAGGAGAGGAAGTATATTCGGGAGTATATTGACAAGGTATACAGATATTTTGAGTTCGGTGTATGGACAGTGATATGGAAGGAAACCGGAGAAGTCATCGGGAGAGCCGGCTTTAGTGTCAGAGAGGGCTATGAGCTTCCCGAGCTTGGATTCGTAATCGGTGTACCCTGGCAGGGAAAAGGGGTGGCGTATGAGATTTGCAGCGCGATCCTGCGATATGGGGAAGAGGAATATGATCTTCGACGGGTACAGGCTCTTGTAATGCCGGAGAACGCAGCGTCACTTACCTTGTGCAGGAAGCTGGGCTTTGCGGAGAAGGAGAGAGTATGGGAGGAAAATACGGAGTATTGCCTGCTTGTGAGAGAAGCAAAGGGTGAGCAAGGAGACAGGCATTTATGCTAAAGTAAGCCCGGAAACGGAGGAGAACCTTCGGTTTCCGGGCTTGACTTATTATCTGCCGTAAAAAATTTGTGCAATCGGAGAATCCGGTGAGAGAAATATGGTCTTATCCTTTCCTTTCATGGAAATCTCCAGTGCATCCAGACTTCTCACAAAGCTGTAGAACTCCTGCTTGGATTCATCAGCATAAGCCTCGGAGAGGATGCGCATATATTCGGCCTCGCCTTCCGAAATGAGGATTTCTGCATTTTTCTCAGCTTCAGAAAGCATCACAGTCACTTCCTTGTCGGTGGTGTTGCGGATTTTTTGAGCCTCGGAGCTTCCCTCGGCAGTGTATGTGGCAGCAATGTTGTCACGTTCGGAAATCATACGCTCATAAACAGCGGCTTTGTTGTCGCTGGGGAGATCCAGCTGCTTGGTCTCAAAGGACAAAAGCTCAATACCATATTGTTCCAGGGAATTACCGATATTGGCAATAATTGCTGCCGACAATTCACCGTCACGACCGGAAATGACGCCATCCTGTGTGGTGCTGCTGATGATGTTTTTGGTGGAATTATATACGATGGTATCCAGTCGTCCCTCTGCATTGGTGATGGAAGAGTTCAGTGTCTGCGCAAATTTTAAGGGATCGGTAATTCGCCACAAAATATAGCTGTCACAGATCATGGTCTTCTTGTCACTGGTGATGACATCTGAGGGGGATAAATCGTAGAGCAGAATCTGCTTGGGCAGAGTATCCACACTCTGGATAAAGGGAAGCTTGAAGCTGACGCCTGCCTCTTCGACTACATGATCCACTCTACCGAACTGACGGATTAAGCTGTACTGATTCTCGTTGGTCACTACGATGCAGGACGCACCTATGATCAATGCAACAAAGAGTATTACGATTAGGGTTATTTTTTTGAATGTTTTCATAAATAAAAGAACCTCCTTAGTTGGCAGCACTATCTGTGCCGGCATAGCTGTTGGTTGTCGAGGTATGACCGGAGCCGCTGCTTTCAATGGTTGCAAAGGACTCTACGGGATAAAATGTCTGCACATTGCCGTCGGGACTTTCGATGATTACCTTCAGGTCAGGCAGTACCTTTTCCATTGCCTCAAAGAACATACGCTGTCTGGTGATGTTGGGGTTTTTGATATATTCCTCATACATTGCATTGAAACGGGCTACCTGAGCTGTCGCTTCGTTGATTCGTTCCGTCTTTTGGGCTTCTGCATCCTTTATGATACCGTCGGCCTCAGCCTGTGCCAGAGGAAGCTGCTCGTTGCGGTATTTGTTGGCATTGTTCAGCGCGGTTTCCTTTCCCTGCTTGGCTGTTTCTACTGCCTTGAAGGCTTCCATAACCTCCGTTGTAGGAGGCTCGGAATCCTGAATGGTGATATTGACCAGCTGTACACCGATATCCTGTTCCACCAGACGCTCCAAAATCATTTCCTTGATGGCTGCCTGAATCTCGTTTTTTCCGGTAGTCAGTACCTCATCCACCGGATAGCTGCCGATGATGGTACGGATGCAGCTCTGACTGATATTTTGAAGAATCCTTGCAGGATCCTTAGAAGCATAAATGGCTTTTACGGGATCGCTGAAGCGGTATTCCACAAAGAAGTCCACATTTACAAAATTATAGTCCGAGGTAATCATCAGAGAGTCGTCGGATAGAAATTCGTTGGTGGCATCATTATAGCCCAGTGCGAACCCCTGAATGGTGGTATTAACTTTTTTGACATTTTGGATAAAAGGAATTTTAAAGTGAAGACCGGGATCGGTAACTGCCTTGGCTTTTCCAAGAGTGACCAGCACTGCCTGTTCCTGCTCCCTGATCTGGTAGGTGGAGTTTAATGCAAGGATTGCCAGTACTACCACTGCTGCAATCAAGCCTGCGATTTTGCCACCACTATTTGTTTGCTTAGAATTTGTTTGTCCGCTGCCCATGGTCTCAAAACCATTCCGGCGATTGCGGAAGGAATCTGCTGTCATATGAATATACTCCCTTCTTTTGTGTTAAAATGTTGCAAAGCTTCAATTACATCATTTATCATACAGCAAAAAAAACCTTTCGACAATGCAAAGAACTGCACGTTATCGTAGAGATAAATTTTCTGAGGCAGCTTTTTGCACGTTGAGGGGTTTTATAGTGCGGAAAGACAACGGAGAATGTAATATCGGTTTTTAAACAGAAGAACAGCCTATCTACTTGTAATGTGGCGAAATTGTGATAAAATGGAAGCTACATAATTAATAGGGTGGGGTCATGAAGTTAGATAGTTATCCGAAAGAGATTCAAAACTACATACGAGAGGCGAATGCCAGAAGAATAGAATGGGGTAGTCTGGATTACGATACCTGTCGACATATTTTGGATTATGCAGCCGAGGTTTCCTCCGATGCACTGCTTGGAATCGGACATTATTGTATGGCGGAGCGTTATCTGGAGCAGCAGGATGCGGAGAGGGCTGCACAGTGTCTGACGGAATGCGTGAAGGAGTTTAGCGATGCCGGACTTTATGAGTATCTGACATGGGTCTATAATCTGATGGGCGATGTTTCGGACAGCAAGAATAATCGCGTGGCGGCTCTGAGCTATTATGATACCTGTTTACAGTATGCGGAAAAATATGAGGATGCCTATGCGCATGCACTGGCTGACAGCAATATCGCGTATGTTTTGATGCGTATGAAACGGTATCGGGATGCAAAATCTCATTATTACAGTACGATGGAATATTTAGAAAACTCGGAGTATGTCGCTGAACACAGGGAAAATAATATCCAATGTATGATTTACTGTGGCTTCTGTCATCTGATATTGGATGAGACGGAGGAGGCTTTTGCTTTACGGGAGAAGCTTCATGAGATATTAAGACAATACCCGGAAAGCAAATATTCACAGCTGTGGCTTCTGGCCTTTGAGACAGGCTGTGAAAGCGCAAATGGAAATCAGGAAAAAGCAATGCAATGGGCGGAGCATATGAAAAAGGCGCTTTATGAGGAGGATAATATTTCGGAGGTACAGAAAATTGCAGTGACAGTGGCTGAGCTGTTGACAAGTATGCACAGTGACCGGGGAATCGAGGATTTGATGGGGGTGCTCGACGCGAAGCAGGTTGAAAAGAATCCGGCGGTATATTTGGATCTCTACCCGTATAAGAGCAAATATCTGTTGCAGAAGAATCTGGATGAGGAATACGTGGCGTACACCAGACAATATCTGGTATTGTATCACAGGCATCTGGAGGATTCAAAAACTGTGACAGCCGGAATTTTGGATTTGCAGGATCAGCTGAGCCGTGTGGAGCTGGAGCAAAAGGAAATGCAGGCATATAATCGGAGTCTGGAGTCGATTGCGCTGTATGATTCTCTGACCGGTCTGGCAAATCGTACCTATTTAAATGAATATCTGTCACAGAAATTTGAGGAAGCTTATGCCAATCAGACCCCCATTGGCGTAGAATTGATAGATATCGATTATTTTAAAGAATATAATGATACATATGGACATCTGGCAGGAGATATCTGCATCGAATCTGTGGCAGGTATCTTAAAGGAAACAGAAGGAGAAAATGTATTTTGCGCCAGATACGGCGGAGATGAATTCATGATTGTGTACAGCAATATGACATCGCGGGAGATTCGGACTGTTGTGGAGAGTATCCAGAAGAAGGTGAGAGACCTTGATATCTTTCATGAGAACTCAGGATGCGAGAATAAAGTTACCGTGAGTCAGGGTATTTTTGTTAAAATACCGGAGGAGCAAAACAGAGAATGGGATTTTAATTCCATGGCAGATATTGTTCTGTATGAAGCAAAGAAGCAGGGTAGGAACAGATATCATATTGCTACGGATTTCTAAATAAATGATGCCGGAGGCAGAAAAGGAGACAATATGTTAGTACAGAAGTATAAGGATATGTTATCGGGCAAATCAGTGATTCGTCAGCTTTCTGAGTTTGCCACAGCAAGAGGAAAGGAAATCGGCTATGAGAATGTCTTTGACTACAGTCTGGGTAACCCCTCAGTACCGGTTCCCCAGGAATTTACAGACAGAATGATTCATATGCTGGCGACCAGAGAACCGTCAGAATTGCACGGCTATAGCCCAAGTCTGGGTATTACAAGCGTTCGCGAAGCGATTGCAGCTTCTTTGGAGAAGCGTTTCGGTCTTCCTTACAGGAAGGAACATATTTTTATGGCGTCCGGCGCGGCAGGTGCCCTTGCACATGCCTTCCGGCTGGTGACGGTGCCCGGTGATGAGATTCTGACGTTTGCTCCGTATTTTCCGGAATATAATCCCTACGTGAATCTGACCGGAGCGGTTTTGAAGATAGTTCCTCCGGATACGGAGGCATTCCAGATTAATTTTGAAGCCTTTGAGGAGATGCTTACCGAAAAGGTGATGGCAGTTATGGTAAATACCCCCAACAATCCCTCCGGTGTGGTTTATTCTGCAGAAACCCTGCAGAGGCTGGCTGATATTCTGAGAGCAAAGTCTGCACAGTACGGGCATGATATCTATTTGATCTCTGATGAGCCTTATCGTGAGATTGTATTTGAAGGTGTGGATGCTCCCTGTGTATCTTCCTTCTATGAAAATACGATTATGTGTTACTCGTTTTCCAAGTCCCTGTCCCTGCCCGGGGAACGTATCGGATATGTAGCAATCAATCCGGCTTGTAAGGATGCGGAGACGATGGTGAATATGTGCGGTCAGATTTCCCGTGGAATCGGACACAACTGTCCCCCCTCCATTATTCAGCTGGCAGTGGCACAGGTACTGGATCAGACCGCGGATCTGAGTGTATACGAGACCAACAGAAATCTTCTGTACAACGAGCTGACAGCCTTGGGCTTTACCTGCGTGAAGCCCGGCGGAACCTTTTATATTTTCCCCAAGGCATTGGAGGAGGATGCCAAGGTATTCTGTCAGAAGGCATTGAAGTATGATCTGGTGTTGGTACCCGGCGACAGCTTTGGGGCTCCGGGCTTCTTCCGTATGGCATACTGTATTGATACCGAGAAGGTAGAGCGGTCCTTAGAGGCTCTGCGCAAATTCGTGCAGGAAGAGTATAGATAAAGAAGACCTTGCACAGAGAGCGGATGCTCATGCAAGCATGGCAGCCGCATATTCACAGATTTGCGTGGCTTTGATTAGTTACAAATAAGAAAGGAATAGAAGAAGGATTATGTGGGATATTATTAAGGCTGTTTTTTATGGTATAGTGGAAGGCATTACGGAATGGCTGCCTGTCAGCAGTACAGGACATCTGATTTTGTTGGAAGAATTTGTGAAGATGGACGTATCGAAGCAGTTTTGGAACCTGTTTCTGGTAGTAATCCAGCTGGGTGCCATTTTGGCTTCCGTGCTTTTGTTTTGGAATAAAATATGGCCCTTTCAGAAGCCTGATAAGGCAGAGGGCAAGACCATTTTTAAGAAGGATACATGGATGCTCCTCTTTAAAGTAGGAGTTGCCTGTATTCCCGGTGTCTTTTTTGCGGTGCTGGGGATTGATGATATTTGCGATCAATATTTTTACAATGCTACGGGTGTTTCCGTTGCATTGATTGTGTTCGGTATTGTCTTTATCGTTGTGGAAACCTGGAATCAGAAGAGAACGGCCAAGTACAATGACCTGTCAGAAATGACGTTTCAGCTTGCCCTGCTGATTGGTATCTTCCAGCTGCTGGCAGCAGCTTTTCCGGGAACCAGCCGTTCGGGTGCAACGATTATCGGCGCGCTGATTCTGGGCGTTTCTCGTACAGCAGCTTCTGAATTTACCTTTATTCTTGCCATTCCCGCCATGTTAGGTGCCAGTCTGCTGGAGCTTAAGGATTATTTGGAAATGGGTATGAGTATGGGAGGAACGGAAGCCTCAATTTTGATTGTGGGTGTGATTGTAGCGTTTGTGGTATCCGTTATAGTAATTAAGCTCCTCATGGGTTATATTAAGAAACATGACTTCAAGGTGTTTGGCTGGTATCGAATCGCACTGGGAATCCTGGTGCTGCTTTACTTCGGACTTACGAGATAGAACAAAGAGTGGTGCCGTAAAGGGCACCACTTTTATTTGTTTAGAATTTATTTAGATTTATTTTCTGCGAAATTAGTTGACAATATATATGCTTAGTGATATTTTTATGGATAGAAAGATGTTAGCACTCTTCTCAAATGAGTGCTAACAACATAAAACAGTAAAGTCGGAAGGAGTGATGGAGTGCAGTTGGATGAGAGAAAGACCAAGATTTTGCAGGCTATTATCCGAAACTATCTGGAGACTGGGGAACCGGTTGGCAGCAGAACGATTTCGAAGTACACCGACTTGAACTTAAGCTCCGCCACTATTCGAAATGAAATGGCAGATTTGGAGGAGATGGGATACATTCTTCAGCCGCATACCTCTGCCGGGCGGATTCCTTCTGACAAGGGCTATCGCTTTTATGTGGATACGCTGATGGAGGAAAAGGAACGCGAAGCGGTTGAACTGAAGGAGATGCTGGTGGAACGGCAGGATAAGATGGAGACCCTGCTGAAACAGGTAGCCAAGCTTCTTGCACAGAATACCCAGTACGCAACCATGATTTCCGCACCTCAGATGCACCGCAATAAGTTGAAATTTATTCAGCTTTCCCGCGTGGGTGACAAACAGATACTGGCAGTCATTGTGGTAGAGGGAAATGTAATTAAGAATAATATACTTTCCGTGGATGAGGAGCTTTCGGATGAGACACTGCTGAAGCTGAACATTCTGCTGAATACGAATCTGAATGGCTTGTCTCTGGAGGAGATTAATTTGGGAATCATCGCAGCGCTGAAGCAGCAGGCAGGAATTCACAGTGATATCGTTAGCGAGGTGATAGATGCTGTGGCGGAGGCGATTAAGGCAGATGAGGATCTGGAGATATATACAAGCGGTGCAAACAACATCTTCAAATATCCGGAGCTTGCAGATCAGGAAAGAGCCAGTGAGCTGATTAACACCTTTGAGGAAAAGCAGCAATTGCATGAGCTGATAGCAGATACGCTGTCGGATGAGACAAATACCGGTATTCAGGTTTACATTGGAAATGAGACACCGGTTAACAGCATGAAGGATTGCAGCGTCGTAACAGCTACCTATGAATTAGGGGAAGGCATGAGGGGTACGATAGGTATTATCGGTCCTAAACGTATGGATTATGACAAGGTTGTCAGAACATTACGGTCATTGCAGAATCAGTTAGATGAGCTGTACAAGGACGAGTGATTTGGAAAGGAAAAGGAAGTATGGCAGAACAGGAAAAGGAAATATTAGAGGAAGAGATGACCTCCGAAGCTATCGGGGAAGCCGATGAGGATGCAGCTACCGAGGCGGTCGGACAGGAGGCGGAAGAGACTGCAGAGGAGCAGGCGGAAGACGAGCAGGGAGACGGAGAACCGAAAACCCGGGCGGAGAAGAAGGCTGCGAAGAAGCAGGCAAAGCAGGATAAGAAGGAAGAGGCCTATAACGAGAAAATCAATCAGCTTGAGGACAGAGTGAAACGCCAGATGGCAGAGTTTGAAAATTTCCGCAAGAGAACGGATCGCGAGAAGCAGGCAATGTTTGAAACAGGTGCCAGAAGCGTTCTTGAGAAGATACTTCCCGTAATCGATAATTTTGAGAGAGGATTTGCAACCGTGGATCCCGAGGATGAAAGCGATGCCTTCGTAGGCGGTATGAGAATGGTCTACAAGCAGATGCTGACAGAGCTGGAAAATATTGGTGTGAAGCCCATCGAGGCAGTGGGATGTGAATTTGATCCCAACCTCCATAACGCAGTGATGCAGGTGGAGAGCGAGGAATATGAATCCGGTGTGATTGCACAGGAGCTTTTAAAGGGTTATACCTATCGTGATGTGGTAGTGAGACATAGCATGGTAGCAGTAGTACAATAAATATTTTGATAATATAGGAGGAGTAAAAATGGGCAAGATTATTGGTATTGACTTAGGTACAACTAACAGCTGTGTAGCTGTTATGGAAGGTGGAAAGCCCACCGTTATCGCCAATGCAGAAGGCGCAAGAACCACACCTTCCGTTGTGGCATTTACAAAGACAGGAGAGAGACTGGTAGGTGAGCCTGCAAAACGTCAGGCAGTTACCAACGCGGAGAAAACGATCGCTTCCATCAAGCGTGATATGGGTACGGACAACGGTCGTACCATCGATGACAAGAAGTATTCTCCTCAGCAGATTTCGGCTATGATTCTTCAGAAGCTGAAGGCAGACGCTGAGAGCTACCTTGGCGAGAAGGTGACAGAGGCAGTTATCACGGTTCCTGCATATTTCAATGACGCACAGCGTCAGGCTACAAAGGATGCCGGAAAGATTGCAGGTCTTGATGTAAAACGTATCATCAACG
>CAYOHU010000046.1:0-9442 GCA_964403845.1 uncultured Acetatifactor sp. | reverse complement strand
GGAAACCATATCCGGTATGAATTTCAAATTAACCTTCTCTGAAATATAAACCTTTCCACCGGTATCTGTTGTGGCAAATACTGAACCATAATTGGCAGAAATCTCTGTTGCCGACATAAATGAGTTAGTAATCGTCAGGACAATCGGCATTAGGAACAGAATCGCAAATCCCGCTGCAATCATTGTAGCACAGGCAATCTTAATACTTCCCCATACCTTTCGGGTCTTCCTCGTCTTAGAATTCCTGTTGTCCTGAGACAGCCTTCGTGCCGGCATGCTTCGCTTACTCATCCCTCCACATCCTTTCCGAACCGATTCTCTATCAGGAACAAAACTGCGATAATCACTACCATGACAAGTGACATCAGAATTGCAGCCGCAGACAAGGTCTGATAATCCAGATTCTTAAATTTATTATTCATAAAATGCTGTAGCATATATATTGTATCATACGGATAATCCCCCGTCAGCAGATAAACCTCGCGGAATACCTTAAAGGAATTTATTAACGACATAATCGTTACAAACATAATTGTGGAGGACAAATAATTAATCTTGATATGGAAAAAGGTCTGTAACGGTGTAGCACTCTCCAGGCGCGCAACCTCTAAAATATCCTTGGGGATGCTGGCAAGTGCCGCCATGAAAAGAATCATATTGTATCCCAAATTCTTCCATAGGAATAAAATCACAATTACAATCTGGGAATACTCCGACTTCATCCAGTCAATCTTGGTCCCCCCCAATGCCAGAAGTATATCATTCACCGCTCCGTTATAATGGAACAACACCTGCCATATCAGTACGATGGAAGCCACCGGTACCATCATAGGACTCAAAAAGAAGGTCCGGAACTGGCTTCGGAAGGGTAGCTTGGACTCCAGCACGATTGCCAGTATCAGCGACAGGATTACCGCTAACGGCACCGCAACCAATGAAAAGCTAAGGGTATTTTTCACCGCTTTTTGAAATGCCGCATTTCTGACAATATTTATGAAATTATCCAAAAAAACGAATTCTCCGCTGATAGGATTGTTCACCAGCGAATAATATATTACCACCATAAACGGTATCAAAAAAAAGACTAAAACGCCCAAAAAGCTTGGGGCTATGAAAAGCCCCGAGCTTATTTTCAATTTACGGAAGCGCTTTGTGTTTTTATGCTGTTGTACCGTCATCTGTCTTTTAAGCTGCTTTTTATTCACGGACACACCTCTGTTGCTTTATTTATGTTCAGCTGTTCTCACTAATGTATATTTGTGCTCTGCTCTGAATAATACCCACAACCTCATCTATGGATTTCTGACCCTTTAAATAACCCTCTGCCTCTTCGGTAATAATATTTAATATCTCGTCATTTCCCAAGCTGCCACTGATGGGCTTTGCCACTGAGATCAATTCCCGAATCAAAGCGATGTCCTCTTCGGTGGGTGTGTGATAGGTATATTCCCAATCCTCCCATCCGATACTTGAAGAACCGCCCTCTACAATGGGTTCCCCATTCTCATCTAATATCTGTTCCCCATTCTCATCCAGCAGATACTCCACCCTGGTTACCTCTTCAACCTTCGCCTCGAAGCTCTCCTTCAAAGTGGAAAAGCCCCAGGTATACCTACCATCCGAAGAACTCTGCAGGTAGCTTTCTATAAATGCCCAGGCACCATCCTTGTTCTCTGATTTGGAAGCAATCGCAAACTGGGTTCCTGCCGTCATTGCACATCCCACACTTCCGTCCGTGGTAGGGAAACCGATGAAGGTCACATCCCCCCCGTACATCACAGGATACATCTGAATCTCCTGGAAATCATGAACACTCACTATATCTAACAGAATCTGATCTGTCTGACGTTCCTCTACTTTAGCACCGCCGCTATAATTTTCCCAATCAATCTCTTCCGGGAACATAGCGACAAACTCTAATAACGCTTTAAATCCTTCACTGTCAAAATGACATTCACCCTTAGACCAGTCAATAAAGGAATCCTGATTGAACATCATGCAATACTGCAGCATAGTACTCTGTGTAATGGCGTCAAACAACTGAGCGTTTGGATATTTCCTTGCAAATTCTATCATCTCAGTGAGGGACCATCCCATCTTTTCACCCACCAGTGAGGTTTTCCCCACAACGGTACTTAAATTGAAGCTGGAAGGAATGGTAATCAGCTTATCATCATAAGTAAATCTGTCCAGCAGTCCATCAAGGAAATCCTCCTTGCTAAATACCGTACTCTTCTCAAGATAAGGAGCCAAATCCTCCAGCACACCCTTACTTGCCAGCTGCTGACCGTTTAAGGAAGATAATTCCAAAATATCCGGGCAATTAGAGTCGGAGGTAATATCATTATTCAAACCGGTGATAGCTTCATTATAACTGTTCTCAGTCCAGTTATTATAATCCATATAGGCTTTGATGGTAACACGATAGCTGTCGTTTGCTTTATTAAATGCAACAGCAGCCGCCTGAAGCTCCTGATTTGCATCCAAAACACCGATAACTATTTCCTTCTTCTGCACAACCTCTGATGCTGCGGTTTTCACCAGCTTTACAAGCTCGGTTTCATTTGTATCCCAATCGTTCACCACTGCCACCAGAGTTCCGTCTTCCATAGCTCCTATGCATTCAACGTAGTTGCCGTTGATGTCACAGTCAAGCCATGAGCACAATTCTTCATAGCTCTGGGATTCCAGATCATATTCGTAAATCTTGGAACCATCCTGAAGCAGGAAATCTTTTTGAATTCCAACTGACATTCTACCATTCATACCGGGGACATTACGATAAGTGCCGCCTAGCTTCTTTCCTGCAAAATCAATATCAGAAAATACCATTCCTCCGTCGCCGGAATTCTGGTCATAATAGCTGACGTATACTTTTCCGTCTTTTCCAAGTCCGCTAGTGTTAATCCATCCGCCGGATACTTCTACCGCTCCCTGCTCTTCTCCATCACTGTTCAATAGAAGAATCGTGCTTTCCAGACAGACATAGACATTTCCCTGCTCGTCCAAAAGCATATTCTGGACATATACATATTCCTCTCCCAGCTTTACAATCACATCAGTGATATCCTTCTCAAATACAATATTTTGCTGGGCATCGTATTTGTTAAGAAACATATCAGGAATCGCGAAACCCTCTTCGTTGGTCTTACCGGCGCTGTAGTCATCAATCAGCATATATATGTTTCCGTCCGCATCCAATGCATACGCTGAAGCATTTCCTTTTTCAGGTATTGGCAGCTGTGTTTCCTTTACACTGCCGTCTGCCAAAGAATACTCTCTCAGTATCTTTGTATAGGTCATGGAATCCCCATCTTCTTCATAAACATCCACATCATAATACAGAGTGTTTCCTTCCACTCTGTAATTACTGTACCATGTACCTTCCTCCTCACTGCTCATTGATATGTACTCAGGCACATAAACAAACTCCTTGTCGGAAGTTTTCGCAGAATCCGTATTCTGCTTTCCGCAGGCAATAAGTGAAGCCGATATCATTACGCATAAAATCAGACTTATCAGTTTTTTTGTTTTCATCTTTACAATATTTCTCCCTTTTTCATCCTCTATACAGGGAAAAATATTTTTCCCTGCCGTCACATTACATTATACTCTAGTATAGTACAAAAATCACCTTAAGAATTTATTAATCACTTTAAGAATTTATTAATTGCAGGGTTTCTTAATCCACACTCTTTAATGATTCTGTCATACTGATACGTTCCAGTTTTCCACTCATAAACTGGTTTACAAATAAAGCAAATGCAAAGGTCAGCAGTGCACTATATAAATAACTAACGGGACGCACATGAATATCAAAGGCAACCAGATCAATCTTCACCTCATTCATCACAAATAAATGCAGATAATGCCCCAAAAGCAGTCCCACAGCAGTTCCCATTCCGGCTAACACTACATTTTCGCGGAAAACATAGGAAGCCGTCTCTCTCTTCGTGAACCCGAGAACCTTAATGGTTGCAATTTCTCTGACGCGCTCTGTAATATTGATATTTGTCAGGTTATACAACACGATAAAAGCAAGACCTCCGGCGCACAAAATAATTACTACAATGATAAGATCCAGACTTTCCATCATACTGCCCAGACGCTGCTTCATGTCTTCATTGACGGAAACACTTGTCACATTTTCATCCTGCATCAGGGTCGCGGATATCCGATGTAATTCCCCCTCCTCCGGCAGATTCACATAGACATTTTTATATTCTGCCTTCTGTTCGACCTGACGATTGTAGGTTAATTCATTCATATATGCATAATTGGAGATAAAGTTTCGGCTGATACCGGATACCCTTGCAGTGATCGTCTGCATAGCATCGTTCTGCAGCGTAATGGTATCTCCGATTGCAACACCATAATTCTCGGCCAGCTGATCCGTAAGAACAACCTCTCCCTCCCCCGGGAAGGAAATGGATTCGTTTTCTTTGGTATGCAGGCTGAGAAAGGGCGTCATATCTGTATCCTCTTCAAAGACAATCAGGGTCAACGCTTTCCTTCCCTGCTCGGACACAAGCTCGTAATTCGTCTCATATACAGGCACATAGGCTTCCTTTGAGACCCCCGCTTCCCGTTCTATTAACGCAGCATCTGACTGACTGAATGCATCGGAAAGCATCACGCTGATATCATATATCTGAATTTCGTCATATTGCTGATTAACTACATTGGCAATGGAATCCTTCACGCCGAAGCCTGTAACCAGAAGTGCCGTACATCCACTGATTCCCATAACCATCATAAACAGACGCTTCTTGTAGCGGAAAATATTACGAACGGAAACCTTTTTCAAAAATCCAAGACGCTTCCACACAAATGGAAGATACTCCAGGAAAACTCTTTTGCCTGCTTTCGGAGTCTTCGGTCTCATTAACTGAGCTGCTACCTGACTTAATTCCACGCGGCAGGACATCCATGTGGCACCGGCAGAGCACAGAAGGGATACCAACAGAGAAATGCTTGCCAATTTCCCGTCAAACACATATATAAGCTCGTCAACACTGTACATGATTCCGTAGGCATACCATATTACATTGGGAAACAGCCATGTTCCTCCAAAATAACCAATGGCACATCCGATCAACGCTGCGCTCCCGGAATAGAACATATACTTGGTCATAATGACTGCTTCACCGTAGCCGAGAGCCTTCAAAACCCCGATCTGTGTTCTCTGTTCCTCCACCATACGATTCATGGTGGTAATACAAACAAGTGCGGCAACTGCAAAGAAAAAGATTGGGAATACCTTGGCGATTCCTTCTATAATAGAAGAATCATTCTCAAAGCAGACATACCCTACGTTGGTATCACGGCCAAGAAGATAGCATTCCGGTTCCTTTCTATCCGCCAGTGTCTGCTCCGCATCCGCGATTTCTGCCTCCGCATCCGCAAGCTTTGTATGAAACTCAGCCAATCCTTCCTCATATTCTTTCAGACCAGCTTCATATTCCTCTTTGGCATCAGAAAGTTCCTGTTCTTTCTCCCAAAGCAGCTTCTCATTTTTCTCTATTTCTGTTTTTCCTTCTTCCAGCTGACTCTTACCGTCTTTTATCTGAAGCTTTGCATTTTCCAATGCAAGCTTACCGTCCTTCAGCTGTTTCTCATTGGCTTCTATTTCCTTCCATGCTGAATCAAGCTGATTTTGACCCTCATTCCATTGGGTAAGGCCATCATTTAGCTGCTTCTCATATCCTGCAATAGCAGCTTTTCCCTCCGCCAAGGCAGTCTTACCGGCTGCTAATTCTGCCTTTGCATCCGCAAGCTTTTTTTCCTGCTCTGCAAACTCACTGCTCTCTTCTCCATAAAGCTCTTTAACGACATTCAAAGCAGCCTCCGCCGTTGCAAGAGTTGTCTCAGCCATCAATACGTCCGACTCTTTTGACTGCAATTCCGCCTTCTGTTGAGTAAGCTGAGCTTGTGCTAACAGAAGCTCCAGCCTGGAGGAATCCAATCTGTCCTGATTCAGATTCCATTCTGTTTTTCCTGACTCAAGAGCCGCTTCTCCGGTTTCCAATTCTTTTTCCTGATGTGCAATTTCGGTCTCTGCAGCTGCCAGCTCATCCTCCTTCTTCACAAGCGTAGCTTTGGCTTTTTGAAGCTCTTCTTTCGCGTCCAAGAGCTGAGCTTCACCGTCAGACAGCTGTCTTTTGGCATCCGACAGTTGTTCTGCAACATCTGCAAGTTCTGCTTCCGTCTCAGCTTTTTCTTTCTCTAATTCTGCCTTTGCATCCGCAAGCTGCGAAGTCGCCTCCTTTTGAATTCCTTCATAGCTCAGGTGGGCTGCTTCCTTCGCATACGCTTCCCAGACAGTCTCCTTTTGTTTCAGGAAATCCTGATATTCCTCACTGTACAACGGGAAATCATCAGTAAACTTGACATAAATTTCTGAATAGAAATCAACATGAAAGCCTTCATAGGGTATGTATACAAAACCGCTTATTGTGCCGGAGCCTAAGGAGGTATTTCCGCGTTCAAATTGAATATAAAGGGGGGACTGTACAATCCCCACAATCTGATATTCACGATATTCAAAATAATCTAAATTTTCCTCTGTATTATGCTCCGAAAGAATCAGTGTTTTCCCGATGGCCGCCTCAGCAAACAGATTGGAATCCACAACGCACTCATTCGCCTTCTCCGGCATCCGTCCCTTAATCAGTTCCAACCGGTTTATCTCTTCAGGAATACTGTGGGCCTTAAGTACCGCGTCACTTCCATCCTCTTTCTGATAGATAATGTCAAAGGCAACTGCACCCTCTACTCTCTCCACAGACTCCTTAGCCTGCAGAAGTGCAACCTCCTCTTGGCGGAATCCGGAAGTGGATAACAGACGATAATCATAGAAATTATGCTCGTCCAGATAATGCTCAGTGGTCTCTACCATGGCACTCTTTGTCACTGTGAGTCCGGCGTAAAATGCTACCCCTAACGCCACAATCGCTAATATGGCACCAAACCGTCCAAGACTCTGCTTCATTTCTCTAAATGTTGATTTCCAAATTGTATGTTTCATCTTCTCAATACCGTTTCGTTGTTACCACTCAATATCAGCCACATCCACAATGTTCTCATTCTTCACCATATCTACCACAGTACCACTTTTCACAGTAATAATCCGATCTGCCATTGCTGTCAAAGCCTGATTGTGCGTGATAACCACCACTGTCTTGCCCTTCTCCCGGCAGGTATCCTGCAAAAGCTTTAGTACTGCTTTTCCCGTATTATAGTCCAGAGCACCGGTCGGCTCATCACAAAGCAATAGCTTGGGATTCTTGGCTAGTGCTCTGGCAATGGCAACACGCTGTTGTTCTCCGCCGGAGAGCTGCCCCGGAAAATTATTTTTACGTTCTGAAAGTCCTACTTCTTCTAATACTTGCCCCGCATCCAACGGTTCTTTACAAATCTGCGCGGCAAGCTCTACATTTTCCAACGCAGTAAGGTTCTGCACCAAATTGTAAAACTGGAACACAAAACCAATATCATGACGACGATAGGCAGTCAATTGCTTTTTGTTATAGACCGAAATCTCCTGACCGTCTAACAGCACCTTTCCCTCCGTAAGGCTATCCATCCCACCCAGAACATTCAAAATAGTGGTCTTTCCGGCACCGGATGCGCCTACAATCACACAGAACTCTCCTTTTTCAATCTCAAAATTTACATCATGAAGAGCAGTAATCTCCACCTCACCGGTTTTATAGATTTTCTTTACATTCTCAAAGGTCACAAATGCACTCACAGTTCCCTCTCCTTTTCCAATCGAAAAACGCTGCTTAACCCCTGCCAAACAGCGGAATTGTACTAATCAGCTTTATATTATAACTGAACTTACCTGATGCGTCTATGAAAAAAGAATAAAATAAATATTAAACCCGGGAAAAGAAGTCCTCTTCTCCCGGGTTATTCCATCTAATTGATTTGTAAACCTTCGTTAAGCTTAGCCAAGCTGTGCTGCAACCTCTGCTGCAAAATCCTCATTCTTCTTTTCAAGACCTTCACCTGTCTCAAAACGAACAAATCTCTTAACAGACAAGTCTGCACCGTTCTCCTTTGCAACCTGTGCAATGTACTGCGCTACAGTCTGCTTACCGTCTTCTGCCTTCACGTATACCTGCTCTAACAGACATACCTCCTTAAGCTCTTTGTTCAGACGACCAACAATCGCACCCTCAATAACCTTCTCAGGCTTACCGGCCATTTTAGGATCCTGCGCAATCTGTGCTGCGATAATCTCTTTCTCGTGCTCCTTGTATTCCTCAGATACATCTGCCGTAGCAACATACTTAGGATTCAATGCTGCAATCTGCATTGCAATATTGGTCATTGCCTCCTTAACCGCATCGTTTACTACATTGGTAGCAGCCTCTACAATAACACCGATTCTTCCGCCGCCATGAAGGTAAGAAACTACACAGCCGTTCTCAGCTACAACCTTCTCAAATCTTCTGATATTCAAATTCTCACCGATAACAGCAACCTTCTCAATAAGTGCTTCTTTCACGGTCTTGCTGTTGTCTGCCTTCCAAGCTTCTGCCATAAATGCATCCATATCAGAAGCATCAGAATCAACTGCCTGCTCTGCAACAGCCTCTACAAACTGCTGGAACTGCTCATTCTTAGCAACAAAGTCTGTCTCAGAGTTAACCTCAACAACAGCTGCTATAGAATCGTTCTTAGCTGCAATACGGCAAATACCTTCTGCTGCAATTCTGCTTGCTTTCTTTTCTGCTTTAGCCTGTCCGTTCTTTCTCAGAAACTCGACAGCCTCGTCCATATTTCCGTTTGTCTCGTTTAATGCCTTTTTACAATCCATCATACCTGCGCCGGTTAACTCACGCAGCTCTTTTACCATTCCTGCTGTAATAGCCATTGATTTTTCCTCCAAATCTATAGTGGTTTATGCCTCTGCAGTTTCCTCTGCAACATCCTCGCCTTCGTAAACAGCGTCGTCTGCTGCACCCTGATTTGCCTCTACGACAGCATCAGCCATCTTAGAAACGATCAGCTTAACGGCACGGATCGCATCGTCATTACCGGGGATCACATAATCTAACTCCTCCGGATCGCAGTTGGTATCAGCAATACCGATCAAGGGAATACCTAATGTATGAGCCTCCTGTACACAGATACGCTCCTTCTTAGGATCTACAACAAAGATCGCATCAGGGATCTTCTTCATTTCCTTGATACCGCCAAGGTTCTTCTGCAGCTTCTCTAACTCTTTCTTCAGCTCGATAACCTCTTTCTTGGGAAGTACGTCAAATGTGCCGTCCTCCTGCATACGCTCGATATCCTTTAATCTTCTGATACGGCTCTGGATGGTCTTGAAGTTGGTAAGCATACCGCCTAACCATCTTTCGTTTACATAGTACATTCCGCAGCGCTCAGCCTCAGCCTTGATTGCATCCTGTGCCTGCTTCTTTGTTCC
>CAYOHU010000045.1:0-9656 GCA_964403845.1 uncultured Acetatifactor sp. | reverse complement strand
GGTTGCCGGCTCGGAAAAGCTAATAGAAGAATACCTACATTCTATCGGCAGAAAACCAATAGAAAATTGTAAGAAACAGATGCACCGGTTGAAATGTGTAGGAAAATCTGCTACAATTGTAAGCGAACATACATTCGGAAGTACATTTGGAATTGCATTCGGAAGCACCTGTGGGATAGAGAGTAATATTTTCCGACACTTTCCGGTGTTCCGACAGAGGAAAAGGGGAGGCAGGCAATGTCAGACAGAACCTATATTGCAATCGATTTAAAGTCATTTTATGCCTCCGTGGAGTGCGTGGAAAGAGGGCTTGACCCACTTACCACAAATTTAGTGGTAGCGGATGCAAGCAGAACGGAAAAGACCATATGCCTTGCGGTCTCACCCTCTCTAAAGAGCTTTGGAATTCCGGGAAGACCGAGATTGTTTGAAGTGGTCCAAAGGGTAAGAGAGGTCAATATAGAGAGAAAAGCAAAGGCTCCGGGGAAGAGGTTCTCGGGTTCTTCTTTCAGTGCAGTGGAGCTTGCCAAGTCGCCTGACTTGGAACTGGCTTATATTACGGCAGCTCCGAGAATGGCATGTTACATGGATTATAGTACCGGAATTTTTGATATTTATTTGAGATACATTGCTCCGGAGGATATGCATGTTTATTCCATAGACGAAGTATTTATTGATGCCACAACCTACTTAAGCACCTATAAGCTGACAGCCCGAGAGCTTGCCCTGAAGATGATCCGTGATGTACTGGCAGAGACCGGAGTGACAGCTACAGCAGGTATTGGTACAAATATGTATCTGTGCAAGGTGGCTATGGATATTGTGGCTAAGAAGATGCCTGCGGATCAGGATGGAGTGCGTATTGCAGAGCTGGATGAGATGGCATACAGAAGACTTTTGTGGAATCATACACCGCTTACTGATTTTTGGAGAGTGGGTCATGGCTATGCAAGGAAGCTTACTGCCAATGGCTTATATACCATGGGAGATATTGCACGCTGCTCTCTGGGCAAGACCAATGATTATTACAATGAGGCTTTTTTATATCGGCTCTTTGGAATCAACGCGGAGCTTTTGATAGACCATGCGTGGGGATGGGAGCCTACCACCATTGCAGAGATTAAGGCTTATAAGCCGGAGAAGAACAGTCTGGGCTCCGGACAGGTGCTTCAATGTCCCTATACCGCAGAAAAAGCGAAACTGATTGTAAAAGAAATGACGGATTTATTGGTGCTTGATCTGGTGGACAAGAAGCTTGTCACAGATCAGATGGTGCTTACGCTGGGATACGATATTGATAATTTAACCGATCCCGTGATCAGAAAGAAATATCATGGAGAGATTACAACGGACCATTACGGCAGGCAGGTTCCAAAGCATGCTCATGGAACCATTAACCTGCCATGTCTGACATCATCCACGAAGGTGATCATGAAGGCGGTAGAGGAATTATTTGATAGAATTATTAATTGGGATTTACTGGTTCGCAGAATCAATATTGTAGCTGCGAGAGTAGTACCGGAGAAGGAAGCGGAGGTCAAACCATCCTTTGAGCAGCTCGATTTATTTACGGATTATGCAGCTGTGGAGCAGGAAAAGGAGCAGGAGAAGAAGGAGCGTGAGAAGGAAAAAAGGATGCAGCATGCCATTTTGGACATTCAGAAAAAATACGGCAAAAATGCAGTCCTTAAAGGCATGAACTTTGAGGAAGGAGCCATGACCCGCGAGAGAAACGGACAGATAGGAGGGCATAAGGCTTGAGTGGATATTATAAAGATGATCACAGGTATGATGATATCATTCATCTTCCGCACCACCGGTCAACGGAACGTGCTCATATGTCACTTCATGACAGGGCGGCACAGTTTGCACCCTTTTCTGCACTCACCGGTTATGAGGAGGAGATTGATGAAACATCAAGGGTGACGGAGGAAAGGATAACACTGGATGAGACTGCCATAGAGAGAATCAATGAGAAGCTTTATGAAATCTCGCAGCATATATCTGAGAAACGGAATGTGTCTGTTACGTATTTTAAACCGGATACATTAAAAAAAGGCGGTGCGTACCTGACGGATGTGGGAACGATAAAGAAGATTGACGAAATTAAGAAAAGCATACTCATGGATAGTGGCATCAAAATCAATATGGAGCAGATTATTGACATAGAGATTATGGACTGAAGCATTTAGCAAGAATTAACAAGAATTGGCTCAAGAAGCGATTGACATATTGATATATCAATTGTACAATATAATATACAATCCAACCTGCAATAATGCTTGCATAAGGCAGGAATACTAATGTGGTAAGGGAGGCTTATATGAATTACTTACAAGAGCGTATTAATCAGGTGCTTGGCTGGCTTCGCGACAGAGTTGTGCCGGAAAAGCAACAGATCGAGAACATTCTGTACGTTCCTTGTGATTACAAGGGAGAGGGACATGTTTGTCCGACAGAAGGATGGAGAAGTCTGGTTTCTCGGGAAGAACTGCAGGAAAATGTGCCGGCAGGTGGTTCCAAAACACGATATGGAGAGTACCATGCGTGGTTTAAGGCAGAGGTTACCATTCCGGAATCCATGAAGGGTAAACCTGTGGAAATGTGTATCTATTCCGGACGCGGCGGTCATCCGCAGTACATTGTATATCTGGATGGTAAGATTGTGCAGGGAGTAGATGGCAATCATCAGACATTTCCTATCGATTCCAATAAGGACAGCTATGAATTGACGGTTTATGCGTTTGCGAATCGTCCTGCAGAGCTCTATTTGGAAGCAGAGCTTCAGCTGATCGATACCCCTACCAGAGAACTTTGGTATGACTTAAAGGTTCCTTTCGAGGTAATGTGCTATCTTCCCTTTGAAGGAAAGGAATATTGTGAGATTCGGACTGCGTTAAACGACGCAATCAATCTTTTGGACTTCCGTGAAAGAAATTCCGAAGCATATCATGCAAGTGTGCAGGCGGCACTCGACTATATTCACAAGGAGTTTTATGAGAAAAAGTGCGGTGAGCAGATGGCTAATGTTGTTTGTATCGGACATTCTCATATTGATACGGCATGGCTTTGGCCAATCCGTCAGACAAAGGAGAAATGTCAGCGTACCTTCTCCACAGCAGTAAATATGATGAAGGAGTATCCGGAGTACAAATTCATCACCAGTCAGCCGCAGCAGTTTAAGTTTGTGAAGGAATTTGAACCGGAGCTTTACGAAGAAATCAAAGCCATGGTCAAATCCGGCAACTGGGAAATTGAAGGTGCAATGTGGGTTGAGCCGGATTGTAATCTTCCTTCCGGTGAGTCCCTTTGCCGTCAGCTGCTTCACGGCAAACGTTTTATGAAGCAGGAGTTTGATGTGGATTCCAAGATTCTGTGGTTACCGGATGTATTCGGTTACTCTGCAGCATTGCCTCAGATTTTGAAAAAAGCCGGCGTGACACGTTTTGTCACTTCCAAGATTTCCTGGAATGAAACCAATACACTGCCGAATGATGTGTTCATGTGGCAGGGTATTGATGGTACGGAAATTTTATCCTACTTCATGACGGCACAGGATTATGACCCTCGTGAGAAGCTGCGTAATGGTACTACATATAACGGAAATATTACACCGCGTCAGATTCGTGGTACCTGGGAACGTTTCCAGCAGAAGGAATTGTATGATGAAGTAATTAACACCTTTGGTTATGGTGATGGCGGCGGCGGCCCGGCTCGTGAAATGATCGAGGTAGGACGCAGACTGGAGAAGGGTATTCCCGGATGTCCTACGGTTACCTTTGAAAAAGCCGGTGATTTCCTGGATCGTGTAGAAGAAGCGATAAAGGATAATCGTTTCACCCCGAAATGGGTAGGAGAGCTCTATTTGGAATACCATCGTGGTACATATACTTCCATAGCTAAGAATAAAAAGAACAACCGTAAGTCGGAGTTCCTCTTTGAGAATACGGAATTGGTATCTGTGATGAGCAAGATTCTTACCGGTACTGAGTATCCCAAAGAAATGCTTTATGATGGTTGGGAGAAGATTCTTCTCTGCCAGTTCCATGATATCATTCCCGGTTCCTCCATCAAAGAGGTTTATGATGATTCCGATGTGATTTATGCGGATATTCAGAAGAAAGCGAATGCGGCAAAGAACGCAGCAGAAGCAGCCATTGCCACAGGCATTGCAACAGACGGAGGCTTACTTGTATTCAATCCTAACTCTTTTGAGGCATCAGGTCTGGTAGAAACCGATGCAGGAAAGGTATGGGTAGAAGGTATTCCTGCAAAGGGCTACAAGGTAGTGGAAGTACCTGCTGTTTCGGAAGGTGTAATCGTTTGCGAAGAAGGCCGTAAGATAGAAAATGATTTCGTGCGCGTGACCTTTGATGAGAATTACAACATTTGCAGTATCTATGATAAGAAGGCAGAGCGCGAGGTGGTAAAGGCCGGTGAGGTTGCAAACCGTCTGACAGCGTATGAAGATATTCCTCGTGCATGGGATGCGTGGGAGATTACCAACTATTATACAGAGAAGTACTGGAATCTGGATGATGTTACCTCTGTTAAGGTAATTCGTAATGGAGAAACTGCGGGATTTGAAATTGTTCGTCCTTTCCAGAAGAGTACCATCACACAGCGTATTACGTTGGATGCACATACCGGCAAAATTGGTTTTGACAATACCATCGATTGGAAGAATGACCATATTTTGCTTAAGACGGCATTCCCCACAGAGATTACCACGGACAGAGCGACCTACGACATCCAGTATGGTAGCGTAGAACGTCCTACACACTATAATACTTCCTGGGAGCAGGCTAAATTTGAGGTGTGTGCACACAAGTATGCGGATCTTTCCGAGTATGGCTATGGTGTGTCCATTATGAATGATTGTAAGTATGGCCATGATATCCATGATGGTGTGATCCGTCTGACCCTGCTTAAGTCAGCAACAGATCCCAATCCTGCTGCAGATAAGGAGATTCATGAATTCACATATGCACTGTATCCCCATAGCGGAGATTACCGTCAGGCCGGTACGGTACAGAAGGCATATCTGTTAAATAATCCGCTGACAGCAACACCGATTGCTGCACAGAACGGAGTGCTGGCAGACAGCTATTCTTTGCTGAATGTGGATAAAGAAAATATCTTTGTAGAAGCAGTAAAGGAGGCAGAAGACAGTGATGCATTGATTGTACGTTTGTATGATGCATATGATACTACCTCCAATGTAACTGTAAGCTTTGGCTTTGATGTGGCAAAGGTAGAGAGTGCAACGATTCTGGAAGAGTCAGAGAAAGAAATTCCGGTTGCAGATAATAAGATTACTCTGACCGTGAAGCCGTTCGAAATCGTAACCTTGAAGGTTACAAGAAAGTAAAATATTAGCTCAACGATGCTACCGTCGCTGTACCTTTCCTCGATCCCATACCTTGCAGGGCTGTGCCTTGTAAGTGGGCTTACGAAAGAGCAGGGTTTTCAGCGCGGTGGCGTTGAAGGGTATCAGGGGCCAGAAATAGCTCATTCCGCCGAAGGTTGGAGTGGTGACGACGGAAAATAGTACAAGTATCAGACCGATGAGAAAGCCGCAGAGTCCGAAGAAACCTGTGGTAAGAGTCAGGAAGACCCGGTATACCCTAAGTCCGTCGCTGAATTCCAGATTGGTGATGGAGAGTCCGGCCAGCAATGTAATGGCACCATAAAAGAGAACCTCCGTGGACGCCCAGTTTAAACTGACAGCAATGTCACCGATAAGCAGACCGCCCACAATGGAGAGAGATCCGGAAAAACGACCGGAATTCAGGGAAGCCGAATAGCGGAACAGGTCTAAAAGAAATTCCACTGCGAACACATAGAAAATGATTCGTGGAGGTGTCAGATTTCCTGTGGATAATAGCTGCCATTTTTCAGACAGGTGTGGAAAATATGCACATATTAGCAGGAAGAGAGGCATTAAAAACAGACTCACCGGGATACAAAAAAAGCGTACCAGACGGAAATAGCTGCCCACAAGGGGACTTTTGTAATAGTCTTCCGGGCTCTGGGTAAACTGAAATACAGTGCAGGGCAGAATCAGTACAAGGGGTGAGTTATCCACAATAATGAGGATATGCCCTTCCGAGAGATAGCTGCAGGCGAGATCCGGACGTTCCGTGAGCATGATACTCGGCAGTGGATGATACCATTTCTTGGGAAGGAGTAGCTCTTCCAAGCTTTTGCTTCCCATGGTCAGAGAAGTGACCTTTAGCGTATCCAGTGTGTGGGATAGTTTTTTCAAAAGGTCGTGATTGACGCAATTGTTCAGGTAGGCTACAGCTACATCGGTGTGACTCTCGCTGCCCACGCGGTGAACAGCGAAGGTCAGATGAGGTGAGCGGATGCGTCGACGGATAAGATTTGTGTTGAAGAGCATGGTTTCTACAAAGCCGTCCCGTGCTCCCTTGGTAATCCGTTCCGTATCGGGTTCTGCAATGCCTCTGGTTGGGTAGGTTCTTACGTCGATCAGAATTGCCTGAGAGAATCCGTGAACCAATAGGACGGAGGGCCCGCTCAATACGTTTATCAGAATATCCTCCCAGGAATCTGAAAGAGAAACCTGGGCATAACCTATTCTGGAATTCATATAGAGGGCGATATCTTCTATGCGCTTGTTCTGTGTGTATAACGGATTCTGCAAATCAGAGAAAATTTGTTGAAGAAGCTCTGTTTTGCAGAATCCGTTTATGCACAGGAAATAGCAGGGAGTTTCACCCAGATATAAATCTCTTGTGACAAGGTCAAAGCTTTTCCCGATAGGAAGAAGCGTCTGTAAGGTGCAGATATTTTCCGGTAAGTTGGTAGAAAGTGATTGGGAAGTCATTGATTTTGTCCTCTATTTGCATAATTAGTGAATCAATTCTAATATACCCAATCCAATCAATAATAATCCGGAGATTATATTTGTTGCATCCTCTGTCAGTCGAAGCAAATGACAGGAACCCAATCGATTCCCTAATGACAGGAAAACCAGGGAGAAAAAGAGGGTAACGGTGGCGGCCGGCAGCAGGGACAGTCCGGCAAAGCTTGCACTGAGTCCGATGCCAATGTTGTTGGCGGATAGTGCACCGCCCAGCATGCATGCCTGCTGCAGGGTCATGGCAGAGGGCTGCGTTTTTTCTTCGGGAGAGGTTTGTGCGGCGGTAAGCTGCTTTTTTGAGTGGTATTTTTTCAGTGTTGATATCATAAATTTGATGATATAGTAGATACCGAACAACATGAGAATGTAGCTTCCCAGCAGCCGCCACAGAGCTGCGGGGAGTAAAAGCGTCAACCGGGTGCCGAGACCCACGGATAGAATGGTTCCGATCAGGGTGATGGTACTGACGATCAGATTCTGCCAAAGCCGGATGTGCGCACCGCGAATGCCAAAGGTAATCCCAATTAAAAGGGAATCCAGACTGGCAGATATTCCGAATAACAGAGAAGGTACAACTTGCATGGCGGTCTCCGTAATTTGTGTCTTCTCTTTACTATATTCTTCTCAAGGAAAATATTTACAGAATATCTGCAGGCGTGATATGATGGTCAAGGTTTATGTGGGATGTTACTAAAAGTAAAAGTGTGCAAAGACGTGGACTTTGCCGGAAAGGAACCTATGAATAAGCTGATCCGGTTTTGGAAAAAAGAAACTGTTTTGTGTATTGCATTGTTTCTGGCAATGGTGTCATCATTTCTTGTGCTGCCCGACAGGGAATATTTGGGTTATATTGATTTCCGTACACTGGCAATTTTGTTCTGCCTAATGAGTATCATGGCGGGCTTGCAGAAGATAGGCCTGTTTCAATGGATTGCAGAGAGAATGCTCAGGCGGGTACGGAGCGTGGCACAGCTGGTACTGATACTGGTGCTGTTATGCTTTATCTTTAGTATGCTTATTACCAATGATGTGGCATTGATCACCTTTGTACCGTTTACGTTTACCGTGCTGCGGTTACTGGGAGAGGAGCAGAAGAAAAAGCTGATGATTCCGATTGTGGTCATGCAGACCATTGCAGCCAATCTGGGAAGCATGCTGACTCCGGTGGGGAATCCGCAGAATCTGTATTTATACGGAAAGGCAGGACTCAGCGTGGGAGAATTTCTGTTATTGATGCTGCCTTATACTTTGCTGGCGCTGGCTATGCTTTTGTTGTGGTGTGTGGGATTCGCCATGCATTTTAGGGCAAGCGGCAAAGTGAAGAAAATCAGAGAAAAATCAGTTCAGGAAAGCAAGTCAGTTCAGGAAAGCAAATCAGTTCAGGAAAGCAAGCCGGTTTGGCCGCTACAGATCAGCTTTACACAACAGACCTCATTGAGGGGCAGAGAAGTAGCCCTGACCGGTTACCTGATTCTGTTCGGAGTGTGTCTGCTGGTGGTAGCGCACGTTGTACCCTATATCGTTGCATTACTTGCCGTTGTAGCTGTTGTTGTGGTATTGGACAAGAAGGTACTTTTACAGGTGGATTATTCACTTTTGCTGACCTTTGTAGGATTCTTTGTCTTCATCGGCAATATGGGAAGGATTCCTGTCTTCAGCTCCTTTTTGCAAAGGGTGGTGGAAGGAAACGAGCTGTTGACGGCTGTCATATCCAGTCAGGCAATCAGCAATGTGCCGGCTGCTCTTTTGTTGTCGGGATTTACATCGAATTATGAGGCACTGATCATTGGAACAAATCTGGGCGGACTGGGGACCCTGATTGCGTCCATGGCAAGCCTGATCTCCTACAAATTTGTAGCGCGTGAGAGCAGTGGAGGAAAAGGTGCATATTTATTCTGTTTTACCGTTGTAAATATTTGTTTTTTACTGCCATTGGTGATACTATATAGATGCATTTGAAAAAATCTTGCGATAATAGTCCCTGTATAATATGGCGAAAGTCAGAATTCGTACGGGGGATATGCGGAACGGAGGAGCTTATGACAGAGGATATGACAATTATCGGCGAAGAAGCATACAGAGCGGCAAAGGAAATTTTGTCAGAGGCAAAATTAGAGAAGGGCGAGCTTTTTGTGGTGGGATGCTCTACCAGTGAGGTGTGTGGAGCCGGAATCGGAACCTTTTCCAGTCCCGAGCTTGCCGAGGTGGTGTTTGGAGGTATCTATCAGGCGACGCAGGAGGCCGGAGTGTATCTGGCGGCACAGTGCTGCGAGCATTTGAACCGTGCGCTGATTCTGGAAAAAGAAGCAGCAATGGCATATGGCTATGAAATGGTAAATGTAGTGCCTCAGCCCAAGGCAGGCGGATCGTTTGCGACAGCGGCATATAAGGCGTTTGAGCACCCGGTGGCTGTGGAGCATATCAAGGCTCACGCCGGAATGGATATTGGAGATACACTGATTGGCATGCATCTGAGGGATGTAGCGGTTCCTGTTCGAATCCGCACCACACAAATCGGTGATGCCCATGTAGTGTGTGCCCGTACCAGAGCAAAGTTTATCGGAGGCGTGCGCGCAATTTACGATGAGAGCGCACTGTAAAGATATCCGCGTATATATAAAAATCCCCGCTGCTGATCAGAAGAGATAGTGCTGACCGGTAGCGGGGAATAATTTCATTTATTTTTTCTGTTCGGCTGCCTCGCGAATCAGTTCCATAATCGTAGCGATGGAATCCAATTGGCCGCTTTTTCCCATGGTATCAATATAGC
>CAYOHU010000044.1:0-9681 GCA_964403845.1 uncultured Acetatifactor sp. | reverse complement strand
ATTTTACGCTCGTCTGCCATAATCTGCTGCGGCTGAGACAGTCTCATCACTTTATTCCCCTGCACATGGCGTACCTCCATGCTGGCATCAAATTTCCCGGAGCAAATACGCATAAATGCAATACGGTCACGGTGAGCCTTGTTCATATTTGCCTGAATCTTGAACACGAAAGCACTGAAGTCCTGTTCCGTAGGCTCTATCACACCAATATCCGCTTTTCTGGCAAGGGGTGTAGTCGTCATGGACAGAAAATGCTTTAAGAAAATCTCCACACCAAAGTTGGTGAGTGCGGAGCCAAAGCATACAGGCGTCAGTTCCCCTGCCTGAACTGCCTCAAGATCAAATTCTGCACTGGCACCGTCCAGCAGCTCAATCTCCTCCAAAAGCTTGTCCGTCGCCTCAGCACCGATCAACTGACGCAGTGCTTCCTCATCCTCCACAGGAATCTCGGTAGCAGTACCCTCCTTGGTTCCCTTCTCCGTGTCAGAATATGCAATCACGCATTTCTTCTCTCTGTCGTAGACCCCCTTAAAGCCCTTACCTGAGCCAATAGGCCAGTTAATAGGGCAGGTAGCAATTCCTAATTCTTTTTCGATATCATCCAAAAGCTCAAAGGTATCATTGGCATCCCGATCCATCTTGTTGATAAAGGTAAAAATGGGAATCTTACGCATTACACAAACCTTGAACAATTTTCTGGTCTGTGCCTCCACACCCTTGGAAGCATCTATGACCATCACAGCCGAATCTGCTGCCATCAGCGTTCGATACGTATCCTCTGAGAAATCCTGATGTCCCGGCGTATCCAGAATGTTGATACAATAGCCGTCATACTCGAACTGAAGCACGGATGAAGTGACAGAAATACCCCTCTGCTTCTCTATCTCCATCCAGTCGGAAACCGCATGTCTTGCCGTTGCCTTTCCCTTTACACTGCCTGCCAGATTAATTGCCCCGCCATAGAGCAGGAATTTCTCCGTTAAAGTTGTTTTTCCCGCATCCGGGTGAGAAATAATCGCAAACGTGCGGCGACGGTTAATTTCTTCTGTATAATTACTCACTGTCTCTTCCTCCAATTTCATTGATCAGTTCCTGTTTTACCGAGGCAGCATGGACTTGCCTGTAAGTCCCGGCTTCAGTTCAAAATAGTCCAGCACTGTTGCTGCTATGTCAGCAAATGTATCACGGGTACCAAGGTTTGCCGGCTTCACCTTAGCGCCGTACATAATAAAGGGTGTATACTCACGAGTATGGTCTGTGGACGCCTGATATGCAGGATCACAGCCATGGTCTGCGGTAATCATCAGGATATCATCCTCTCGCAGCTTACCCAGTATTTCCGGCAGCTTACTGTCAAAATATGTCAATGCCCTTGCGTAGCCATCCACATCTCTCCTGTGCCCATACAAGGAATCAAAATCCACAAGATTCACAAAGCACAAGCCCTCAAAGTCATGCTCAAGATACTCCAAAGTCTTCTCAATCCCATCTTCATTTCCGGTCGTGTACGTATACTCCGTAATTCCTTTCCCTGCAAAAATATCCTGAATCTTTCCGACTGCGATCACATCCCGTCCCGCTTCGGAAAGCCGATCCAGCATGGTAGACTCCGGTGGCAGAAGGGAATAATCATGCCTTCTTGCAGTTCTGCTATAATTACCGTTCTCGCCCACAAATGGTCTGGCAATCACTCTCCCCACACCGTGCTCTCCCTGTAGGATTTCACGGGCAAGCTTACAATATTCATACAGCTGCTCCACGGGAACCACCTCCTCATGGGCTGCAATCTGGAATACACTATCAGCAGAGGTATACACTATCAGATCTCCCGTTCGCAAATGCTCCTCACCATAAACCTTAAGTACCTCCGTTCCCGAATAAGGCTTATTGCAGAGCACACCCCTGCCTGTCTTTTCGGAAAATTCCTGTATAATCTCCCTCGGGAAGCCCTCCGGATAAGTAGGCAGCGGTCTGTCTGAACGTATGCCAGCGATTTCCCAGTGACCGATGGTAGTATCCTTTCCCCGGGAAGCCTCCGCCATTCTGGCCACAATTGCCCGCGGCTCATCCGCCTTACGTCCGACCTCCACTCCGTCTATGCCAAACAACCCTAATTCTGCGATATTTGGCATATGAAAACAGCTGCTGAAGGATACGCTTCTCAGCGTGTTGACATTTACGTCCCCGTAGGAAGCCGCATCCTCCATTTCTCCGATTCCAAAACTATCTAATACAATTAAAAATACTCTCTTCATGTAATTTTTTCCTTTATCGAGTCACAATTAACGACTATCTATTATACATCATTTTTTATGTATTGTACACAGAAAACTTATCTCCCTGCTCTCCGTATCGGTAAGCATTCGGTATCCGATTTTCCTAATCATCGAACGAAATACGCAGAAGCAGACAATTATCCGGTCTGACTAAACAAAAACCGGACTACCTGTTTGCAACCGTGCTGATGATGATATTTTCTGCGGGGATATCCGTTTTTCGTGTTACAATATCCTCTATTTGTGCACGTTGTACATCCGTCAGGCTGGCTGCATTCACTACCACATCCACTGCATCTGCATTGATACTTACCACCACATCGGAGAAGCCCTTTGCTTCCAGAAGAATCTCTGCCGCTGCTTCCTTTTCCGCATACTCAGTCATCTCAACCATGCTGTTAACTGCATCCTGCTTTTGCGCATCAGTCAATCCCGTGCTGTTTATGATCTCCATTAATGTCTCTTTGTTCTTTGCTCTGGTCTGCTCCTTCAAAAGCTTAGCCTCTGACAAAACCGCCACACCGGCTGTGGAGGTAAACACGGCTTCACCCGGAATCTCTCCATCCTTCGGAGTAACCTCAGCCACCATTCCATCCGCATTTCCGGCATCAGCCGTCTGCATGGTATCACCTTGAATACCTGCGCCTGCCACCTCCGTGTCTCCGTTCATTGTCCGAGCATCTGAAACCTGCATATCCTCCTCCAGATAATCCTCCATAATGATATCCACCTCGGAATCCAAGCTCTCAATCTCCGTAAGCCGGTCAGAAAGCAAATCCTCCTCCGACAAATCCATCAGTCCATCCGCGTTTGCCGCCTCCGCAATTCCTTCTGCCGTGTAATTATCAGTAATGATTCCTCCGTTATCCGCCACCTCAGCGATTTTATCCTCCTCCACACCCAGATACTCTTCTTCCAGATTTTCTCCCGCAAATTGCAGATACCCTGCGATGGCTATCATAATGGCAAGTGCGGTAATCATAAGCTGATTTTTTTTGATTAAATTCTTCACAGTACGCTCCCCTTTTTACAGTTACTTTGATTACTTCATTGTATGAACAGCAAAAAAAATATATGCTATTTCCCGGATGCCATTTTCACTACTTTTACCTTATGAGCTTCCACGCCAAACAAGGCCTGCACCATCTCCGTAATGCTTTGATTTACCGTGCCGTTTCCGGCTCCCTGTGCGACAACAACAACTCCCTCCACCTGCGGAGAAAGGGTCTTGACCACATATGGCTCACTATTTCCCCCTGTGGTACGATACACCGTGGATTCTGTACTGTCTACCTGAACGACTATCCGGCTTCCCCCGGCCGAATCACTTTCATTCGTATTTGACCGCATCACCGGCTCATCCTTTTCCACCACAAGCTCCTCAGAGGACTTCAGCGTAATCATCACCTTCACCTTTCCCACATCTGCCATTTCCGTCAGGATTCCCTCCAGCTGCTGCTCCAAGCCTGCTGCAAAATCACGGTCTGCTGCCTCCCTGCCGTTTCCGCCGTTCTTCTCCTGCAAGCCATCATTGCTGTCTGTCTGTGATAAAGAAAGCTTCTGTTCCGACTGTACTGTGTCTCCTTTACCCTTATTCTCCTTTGTGGGCAACGCTATAATGAACAGCAAGACCCCCGAAAGAATCAGAATCAACAAATTATCCCTGCGGAACAACCTCTTCCAGCTCTCTTTTCCAGTCATAACAATCCTCCATTCTTTCCTCTACCCGGAAATTTGAATGCAGGCACACCGTGCCCTCCTTTTACTCAGTCCATCTGTGAAATACTCTCCACCCTGATCGGTGAAATCGGTGCAATCTGCACCGTAATCTCTCTGTGCGCCTCTGTTTCCTCCTGCTTCACCCCCTCCGGGTCTTTCCCCAGTATCTGAAATTGCAAAGCCTCCTCCGACAAAAAAGTATTGTCAGCAGCCTGCTTCATCCCTTCATTCAGACTTTTTGTAAACGATTCCAGCCGCTCCTCCATTTTTATTTTCCCCTCCGTTGAGAAGCTTCCTCCCACAGCCAGAAACAGCTGTAAAAGAATCATGGAGCTTACCAGCATTTTTAAGTATTTTTCGTAAGAAGCCTTAGGGCGAAAATGCACAATTGCCTGCGCACAGAGCATGAAAATACCGATTTGACAGATTGCACTTAAAAATCCCATTTCTCCCTCCCCTTACAGGCTGCCTGCCGTTGCAGTGACAGCCAATACAATCAAAAACAGCGTCAGAGCCGTGCCCGTTGTCCGAAACAGCATCATACCCGCATCTCCGGCGCGGTTGGCGCATCCGGTGATTCTTTTGTCACTGATCACCCCCATAAAGGCTGCTGCCCCCTTGAACAGAATCGCCGTCACGAAAATCTGAAGCAACGGCACTGCACACAAAATCAACAATAAGAGTAAAAGAGCAATGCCGATGCTGTTCTTAATCACCACCGCAGAGCCTGCCACCAATTCCACTGCACCATCCGCAGCATTCCCAATCCCCGGTATGACGGAGATCACCTTCTGCAATGTGGTCTTTTTCACGGAATCTACCATCGGCGTAATGAGCGACTGAAAAATACTGATTCCCGTCACCACTCCCATTGACGCTTTCAAAATCCAGCCCACCGCCTTTTCCAACAGCTCAATGATAAGAGATAATTTTTCTTCTGCCCAGATACTGTTTATAACGGACAAAACCACAAAGCAATAGATAAAAGGAATGACACACCCTAACAGCACCTTCTCCACACCGTAAATAATCAGAACAAGCAATTGCGAATATGCGCTGACCGTTGTAGTTCCTGTGGCTGCCCCCACTGCCAGCATGTAAGTGGGAACCAGCAGCTTTACGAAAAGAATAATCTGCTCCATTGCTCCTTCAGCGGTCTGTGCCGACCGGACAAAGCTTCTCAAAAGAACAGCTGATAATAACAGATAGGTATAATAAAAGCTCAGATCCGCAATTTGATGCTTATCAAATATCTCCACAAAGTGAGACATAAGTGCCGATACCACTCCCAGAATCAACAGCCACAGCAATACGTTCCTCATACTGCTAAATTGCCCCATGATTCCCGTGATGCTTCCCCGTATGAGTTCTTCAAATGCTCCCGGAATATCCCCCTCCAAAATCCTTTGAAGCAGGCTGTCCAGGGATATCTTGTATTCGGGAAACAATGTCCGCATTCCCTCATCCAACTGTTCCAATCTGTAGTCCTGCCAAATTGATTGCAGCTCCATTCTTTCCCCCTTTGCTATAGCAAGTCTTGAATCTGTTCTATCACAGCAAATAAAATAGGGATTCCCGCAAACATTACTGACAATTTACCCAGTATTTCAATTTGCTCTGCCACAGCTCCGTATCCGGCATCCTTACAAATTCCGGAACTGAATTCGCAGATATAGGTAATGCCGATGACTCGCAGCAATACCGACAGATATTTTTGCGAATCGCCCAAAAATCCCTTAACAAGGTCAAGCTGTTGCAAAACAGCCTGAGCCTGCTGTAACCCAAAGCAAAAAATGAGAATACTGATGGCAAAGCCTATATACATTCCGAATTCCGGTTTATTTGCCTTGAACTGTACTGCCAGAAGAACACCGAGAATTCCCAGCAATCCCACCTTTATGATTTCCACCATGTTGCCTCCACCTTTCCGGACTATAGGGAAAACAGTGTCTGTATCATTTCGAACAGATCGTATATGTAAGGAACAATCCATGTCAGAACCAGAAGCAATCCTGCGAGACTGACAAGAAAAGAATGCTCTTCACGCCCACTATGTTTTAATATCTGGCTCAATATGGTCACCAAAATTCCTACTGCTGCTATCTTAAAGATCAGACTTACTCCCATACTCAATCACGCTCCGCCGCTTTGACTTTCTTAGCTTATCCCACCAGACCTTTGATATTCCCTGATTCAAAACCACTGACCACACAAGCCTTCCCCCTGTCTCCTTAAATCAGAATGATTAACAGGAGCAAACCGCTCATGGCACCCAGTCCAACCGCCATTCGGCATTTTTCCGTGTTTTCCCGCTCCAATCCTGCGATTGTATACTGCAACAGCTCATTGCTCTGCTCAATGGTTCTAATCTGCATATTCTCATCCTCAAAACCGTTGTCCGGAAATAACGACAAAAAAGGCTTCTTGTCCTCCTCCTTAAGCGGAAGTCTGTTAAGACATTCCTTCATCTCCTCCCTGAACGCCTGTCCAAACACAATCCCTGTGTTTTCTCTCATGCGGTCATAAATACGGGTGAAGCAAGTTCCATAGGGCTCCGGCAAATGCCCGGCAATTCGGTTACAGCACTCCGGCAAAGTAGCTCTTCCATAACGGATTTCACTCATAAACAGCTCCTGAATTCTTTGCAGCTCCCGCAAGGTCTCCAGACGTCCGATAAAACGCTCCCGATACCACAGCCCCATTCCCAGACAACCGGTCACTATCATAATTCCCCCCAATAATCGAATCATTGCATTCATCCTTTCCACATATTTTCCGCAATACCGGATGTCCTGCTTCCTTTCCAAGAATCAGAAAGCATTCAAATAACTGTTCCTCCCCCATTCCGCAAACCCTAAGCCGATGTACATAATCCGCCAGACCTTCCCCATGTATGGTTGCTATAACAGCACTGCCACAGGAGCAGGCCAGCTGCAGGGCTTCCATATCCTCTTTCCCACCAAGCTCATCTATGGCAATTACCTTCGGTGACATCGATCGAAGCAACAGCATCATTCCCAATGCCTTCGGACAGGCATCCAACACATCTGTCCGTATTCCCACGTCATTCTGCGGACATCCCAGATAAGAACCTGCAATCTCAGACCGTTCATCCACAAGCCCGACGCTCCTGCCTCTCCCATAAGGGTTTCCATCCGATATCTGCCGTATCATATCGCGAAGCAGCGTTGTCTTTCCGCATCCCGGTGGTGATATGATTAAGGTATTCTTTAATCTGCCCTGCTCATAGACAAAAGGCAAAACCTTATCCGCAACCCCCTTTATTTCATGAGAAACACGAATATTCATGTAGAAGACATGCTTGATCGTGCGGACTCTTTCAGGGCTCTCCAGCACCACTTGTCCTGCTATTCCCACGCGATGTCCTCCCTCAGCTGTCACAAAGCCCTGACGAATTTCGTCCTCGAAAGCATAGGGAGAATAATGGCAGATGTGATTCAACAATGCACTCAGTTCCTTCTCGCTGACAGAATATGCCTCCGTGAGCTTGTCCGTAAAACCTCCTTCTGCATTCAGAAAAATCTCCCTGTCTTTCCACAATACAATCACCGGTCTGCCCGCCCTGAGACGAATCTCCTGTATATTCTCCTGTTCAGATGCGGTATTTTGCCAAAATTCTCTCCTTTCCAACGGAAAAAGCTGTAATAGTCTGCTCTGCATCTCCTGACCTGTCCCCTTTATCCTTTCTTCAGCTTATAAATCAAAAATACCCCTTCTCAATATATATGAAGTCCTACCCCGGATATTCCTCCCCTTTTAAAAACTTTTCTTAAAAGAATATCTCTTTTCTTCTCTTTCCACTCAATATGTGGTATACTAAGTTAATTGCGAAACATGAAATTTTCTGAATACTATGCGAATATATAAGATTTCTTCCAAACGGAGTAAGGGAGTTCAGCTATGAATATTATTATTGTCGGATGTGGCAAGGTTGGCTACACCCTGGTAGAACAATTAAATGGAGAAGATCACGACATTGTCGTCATTGATGAACAAGAAGAAAAAGTCAATTTCATCACGGATGAACTGGATGCCATGGGCATTGTCGGTAATGGAGTCAGCTATCAGACCTTACTGGAGGCGGGCATTGACCGTGCAGATCTGTTGATTGCCGTTACCGGCTCGGATGAGCAAAATCTTCTCTGCTGTGTCATTGCCAAAAAAGCCGGTCACTGCAAAACCATCGCAAGAGTCCGCAATCCTATCTACAATAACGAAATCTCTTTCCTTCGCGAAGAATTTGGACTGGCGATGATTATCAATCCGGAGTTTACCTCCGCTTCTGAGATTGCACGCATCTTTCAGTTCCCGTCAGCGGTAAAAATAGACAGCTTTTCCAAAGGAAGGATAGAGCTTTTACATTTCAGAGTTACCAAGGACTGTCTTTTAAATAATTATGAACTGATTCATATCCGTACCACCTTAAAATGTGATGTACTGGTATGTATGGTTACCCGTAATGAGGATGTCATCATCCCCAAGGGTGATTTCATCTTCCGGGAAGGCGATATGGTAGCCATCGTATCCACTCCCACCAAAGCAACTGATTTTTTTCACAAAATCGGAATCGGTGCTGACAGAGTCCACACGGCAATGATCGTAGGCGGCGGTACCATCGCTTATTACCTTGCGCATCGTCTTCTGTCCGTAGGAATTCAAACCAAGATTATTGACCGTGACCCGGCACGCTGCGAACAATTAAGTGAGCTTCTTCCGGAAGCCACCATTATCTGCGGTGACGGAACAGACCAGCGCCTGCTTCTGCAGGAGGGTGTCCAATCTGTTGACGGCTTTGCCGCTTTGACCGGACTTGACGAGGAAAACATCCTTCTATCCCTCTATGCCAAGAAAACCTCGCACGCCAAAATCGTAACCAAGATTAACCGGATTAATTTTAACAGCGTACTGAATGATTTAGATTTGGATAGCATCACCTTCCCAAGATTGTTAACCGCGGATGGCATCATCAAATATGCCCGCTCCATGAATGCATCTCTCAACAGTAATGTGGAAAACCTTTACAAGCTGGAAGACGGTCGCGCGGAAGCCCTTGAATTCTATATCAAGGAAGCATCGGAGGTAACCGATGTCCCTCTGGAAAAGCTGCGTATCCGCAAAAATCTGTTAATCTGTTGTATCAACCGCCGCGGTCAGATTATTATCCCCGGTGGTCAGGATTGTATCAAGGTGGGTGACTCCGTTATCGTGGTTCTGACGCACTTTAGATTAAATGATATCAAGGATATACTGGACAATTGATCCTATCAGCTGCGGAACCGGCTACTATGGTCAGGCTAAGATTTTCAGGCTATCGAAAGGTATAGGTTTTAGATATGAATTTTGCTGTTGTACGATATATTATCGGTTTTCTTTTACAGTTTGAATCGGCATTTCTTCTTTTGCCGGCATTGGTTGGTGTCATCTATCACGAAAAGACAGCTGCTCTGGTTTATCTGCTTACAGCTCTCCTTTGCTTTACTGTGGGCTACGCTCTTCGTTTTAAACGCCCGAAGCAGCGCGAACTTTACATTAGGGAAGGCTTTGCTACGGTGGCACTGGGATGGCTCATTTTGAGTCTCTTTGGTGCAATTCCCTTCGTAATGACAGGGGATATTCCTCATTACATTGATGCATTATTTGAAACCATCTCCGGCTTCACCACCAC
>CAYOHU010000043.1:0-9730 GCA_964403845.1 uncultured Acetatifactor sp. | reverse complement strand
TATCTGGATAGGGTGAAGGAGATAGCCGGCAGAGAGCCAATTATGCGAATCGAAACAGCCGAGCCTATCGGTCCTAACGGCTATTTAGATATTTTGGTAATTCTGCCCTGTACCGGCAATACCGCTGCCAAGCTGGCAAACGGCATTACAGATTCCCCCGTTCTCATGGCAGCCAAGGCGCATCTGCGCAACAATAAGCCGCTGGTTGTCTCTATTTCTACCAATGACGGTCTGGGAATGAACCTGAAAAATATCGGTCTTCTTCTGAATACGAAAAACATCTACTTTGTCCCCTTCGGTCAGGATGATTACAGGAAGAAGCCTAACTCTCTGGTTGCCCATACCGGGCTGTTAATCCCTACCCTGGAGGCGGCACTGGAAAACAAACAGTACCAGCCCCTGCTTGCTGCTTATGAATCATAGGAATCATCAGAAAGGATATGGAAACTCAATATGTGCGGAATCGCAGGCTTTTGTAATTTTGACATGAATTATAAGGAGGACGCCGGAAAATGGCACTCTGTATTGCAACAGATGAATCGGCTTCAAAAGCACAGAGGACCGGATGAGGAGGAGCTTTATCTGACCAAGCATTGTGGTCTGGCACATGTCAGGCTGTCCATTCTGGATTTGGCCGGAGGACACCAGCCTATGACCGCGCAATGGGGAGAACATCGTGCCACCATTGTCTTCAACGGTGAAATATACAATATGCCAAGGCTTCGTCAGCGTCTTCCGGAAGAGGGTGTCCGCCTGAAAACCACCTGCGACACTGAGGTAATCCTGCTGGGCTATTTATATTACGGGATTGATTATGTGAAAGAGCTGAACGGGATTTTTTCCTTCTGTATCTGGGATGAGTCTCTGGAAAAAATAATTTTATGCCGGGATCGTTTGGGGGTGAAGCCTCTTTTTTATACCATTCGGGAGAATACCCTGATATTTTCCTCAGAGCTGAAGGGAATTCTCTCCTTTCCTAATGTAGAAGCAATCATCGACCGGGAAGGGCTCTGTGAGGTTTTGGGTCTGGGACCCGCCAAAACCTACGGCAAAGGTGTCTTTCAAAATATAAAAGAAGTTCTGCCGGGAGGTTTTCTGGAATTTCAGCACGGACTCCCTCACACGCAGACCTACTGGCAATTGGAAAGCCATCCTCATGAGGATTCCTGGGAAAAGACTGTGGAAAAGACGCGTTTCCTTGTGACGGATGCCATAAAAATGCAGATGCTTTCCGACGTACCCATATGCACCTTTCTCTCCGGCGGTATTGACAGCAGTCTGGTAACCTCTGTCTGTAGCCGTGAGCTGCAAAAGCAGGGGAAGCAGCTGGATACCTACTCCTTTGATTTCAAGGATAATGACCGCAACTTTCAGGCCAACGCCTTCCAGCCCTCTCAGGATCGCCCCTGGGTAGACATAATGGTGAAATATGCGGACACCCGGCATCATTATCTGGAATGCTGCAACACGGATTTGTTCGAGTATCTATTCAAGGCTGTGGACGCCAGAGATCTGCCCTGTATGGCTGACGTGGAAGCCTCCATGCTTTATTTCTGCGAGCAGGTAGCCCACCACAATAAGGTGACTCTGACAGGAGAATGCGCTGATGAAATTTTCGGCGGTTATCCATGGTTTCACAGGAAAGAGTGCTTCGAGGCAGATTGCTTCCCCTGGTCCATGGACTTCTCCCCCCGGACAATGCTGTTAAAGGACGAGGTTGCACAGCTTCTGCCTCTGGAGGAATATGCAAGGGAGGCTTACCGCCAAACCGTAGCGGAAACTCCAATATTGGAAGGGGAAGCTCCTGATGAAAAAAGACGTCGGGAAATCTCATATCTGAATCTGAAATGGTTCATGCAGACGCTGTTGGACCGTATGGACCGAACCGGCATGCATGCGGGTCTGGAGGCGAGGGTGCCTTTTGCAGACCATCGTATCGTAGAATATCTTTGGAATGTACCTTGGGAAATGAAATGCAGGAACGGTGTCGTCAAGGGACTGCTCCGTGAGGCCGCCGGGGACTATCTGCCGGATGAAGTGCTCCACCGCAGAAAAAGTCCCTATCCCAAAACCTATGATCCGGCCTATGAAGCACTGTTACAAAAAGAACTCCTGACGGTTCTTTCTGATGACAGTGCTCCGCTGAACGAGCTGATTGATCGCCGGAAAACTGCTGCACTCTTAGAATGTCCTTCCGACTATGGGAAGCCCTTCTACGGGCAGCTTATGGCAGGTCCTCAGCTGTTGGCCTATTTACTGCAAATTAATGATTGGTTGAAAAAATATCGCATCCGGCTAAAGCTGTGAGGAAGTCTATTTGCCCAATGCCTGCGCAATATCCTCTCTCATATCAATCACTGCTGCTCTGGATGCCTCCGCGTAATTGGCTGCCCCGTACTGTGCGTACTTCTCCTGCTGATAAGCAGCGATAATACCGCGGGAAGAATTGATAATCGCGCCCAGTCCATCCTCATTGAAGAAATGAACCAGATCAGCTCCTTTCCCACCCTGAGCACCGTAGCCGGGTACCAGTATAAAGGTATTCGGCATAAGCTTACGCAGGATTTTACCCTGCTCAGGGTAGGTAGCTCCCACAACGGCACCTACGTAGCTGTAGCTGCCGTTCTCGGGCATGCACTCAGCGCCCCACTGTGCCACTTTTTCTCCCATCCACTCATACAAGGGTCTGCCCTCGATAAGGCGATCCTGGAACTCACCGCTGCTGGGATTAGAGGTCTTTACCAACACGAAGATACCCTTGCTCTCCTCTTTACATACCTTCATAAAAGGATTGATACCATCGGAGCCCAGATAAGGATTTACCGTCGCGAAATCCTCATCCAGACCATAATAAGCATTGCTTCCAACCTGTACCTTTCCCAGATGCCCTACCGCATATGCTTCTGAGGTGGAACCGATATCACCACGCTTTACATCGCCAATCACTACCAGATCCTTCTCCTTGCAATAATCTACGGTCTTCTTAAACGCGATCAGACCGGGAATGCCGAACTGCTCATACATGGCAATCTGCGGTTTTACTGCCGGCACAAGATCATAGATGGCATCTACGATACCTTTATTATACTGCCAGATTGCTTCCGCTGCACCTTCCAGCGTCTCACCATGCTCTGCAAATGCAGCCTTCTGAATATGCTCCGGAACAAATATCATCATAGGGTCCAAGCCCACTACAATGGGAGCGTTCATTTTCTGAATTTTGGATATTAACTTATTAATCATCTTGTACTCCATTCTGTCACAATACCGTGACGCATTATTGTTTCTGCCTGTTATGTCGGAATCATGCTTCGCCGCAGCATAGTCCGCGTACATTGTACTTCACATTCCCCGGTCCGGTCAACAAGCTTCTCAGATTTTAGGAAAGCTAAATTCTTACTTCCAATTTCTGTATATTTTATTGTATATCTATAAAACCATTTTCACAAAAGTAAAATCCGCTAGAATAGATTTCAGAATTCCAAAAAACGGTCTTTATACAATAAGGAGAGCATGCTTACGATGAGCTTTGGACATACCTTAACCGAACTTCGTACAGAACGCGGCATCTATCAAAAAGAACTTGCTACATATCTGAAAGTATCCATCGGAACTATTTCCAATTATGAAAAGGACAGGCATTTCCCTGATCCGAATACACTATGCAAATTAGCTGATTTCTTCGGGGTTTCTGCGGACTATCTGCTGGGTCGCACTGATTTTCGTTACAATTCTGAATGGCTCCGCCGCCCTTTCACGGACACCTATAGTGTATCGGATTTTGTTAATACATCCTTGGAGCTCTCACCCCAGCACAAATATGTAGTTGCAGAATATGTCGATATGCTGAAGCAGCGCGAACAAACCGCCTCATCGTGTAAGTAAGAATTGCTGTTCCCTTTTGGCTTTACTATCGTCGGGATAGGATTTCAGGTAGCTGTCCAGCAGGACTGCTGCCTTTTTGTACTCTCCCATATATTCATAGGCAACGATTTCATTAAAGGAAAGAGCCTGCCTGATTTCATTGTCCTCAAGCTGCAGACCTGCCTGAAATGCCTCAAGGGCTTTGTGGTAATCCTTCTTTGCCATTTCACAAAGTCCCATCTGATTATAAACTGCTGCATTCTTGGAATCCTTTGCCAGATAGCTGCTGTATACACTGGAGGCATAATTATAATCCCCTGTCGCCTCGTAGGCTTTTCCGAGATACAGATAGCTCTCCGCGTTACCGGTTTTTCTTGCTTCCTCCAAAGCCAGATATGCCTTTTGATACTCTCCCATATAGTAGTATATCCTGCCTTTATCATATGCCTTCATCTGATTTTCGCCGGCATCCAGCGCGGTCTGCAAATAGTTCAGACCCACTTCCTTATATCCGAACTTCTCCAATACCTGATAAATCTCGATCAATCGGCCATAGTTCTTCGAATCCCACTTTACCACCTTATCAAAATCCGCCTTGGCACTGTCATAATCTGACAGCTCCAGCTCCACACCTCCTCTGAGGAAATAGGCATCCTTTTCCTCTGTCCGCAAAGCCAGAATCGCATCATAGACCTTTTTGGCCTCCTGATACTGTCCGTTCTTTGTATACGCAGCCGCCAGATAATAATTCACATCAAAATCCATGGGCTCAATCAGTCCGTTGCTGCCTGCAAGAGACTCCAGAAAATATTGAACGGCCTGCTCGTAGTCCGTCAGTCCCATATAGGCAATACCTCTGCCCCTTGCAATCAAACGGGGATTCTCTGAAGCTGCCTCCGCCTCCTCAAATTCCGTCAGCGCAGCCTGATAATCCAGTTCTCCGATTAGCTTCATACCGGCTTCCACATTTTCATTATTGCTGCCGCAGCCTGTGAAAGCTCCCATCAGCATCAGGCATCCGCCTGTAAATATTAACTTTTTTAATTCTTTCCCAAACATTCTTTATTCCCCTGGCGTATCTTCTGCTACCTTCGTCTGTTACTTGTTTCTGTTGATTTCTTCTGCTGTGCGCTTCGACTGGTTCCTTCTGCTGTGCGCTTCGGCATCATATGGTCGGTTGCCGATATGATTAGTCTGTAATCTCCGATGTACAATGAGGACATCTTGTAGCATCAATGGCAATCTCACTCTTACAGTAAGGACACTTCTTAGTAGTAGGTGCCGCCGGAGCCTCTTCCTTCTTTTTGAATTTCTCGCTCAGGGCATTGATTCCCTTCACCAGACAAAAGATTACAAATGCCGTAATCAGAAAATTAATGACTGCCGTAATGAAATTGCCGTACATCAAGACAGGTGCTTCCTCTCCCGTTCCCAGCCTGACTGAAAGATTGGTAAAATCTGTACCTCCGAAAACACCCAAGACCGGAGTCAGGATATCCTGATTCAAAGAGGTTACAATCGAGGTAAATGCACCACCCACAATGACACCGACTGCCATATCCATGACATTCCCACGCATAATAAATTTCTTAAATTCACTGATAAAGCCTTTACCCTTACCCATATGCTTCTCCTTTTATCGTCTTTCGTTCGATTATCTTTTGCAGGAAGCCTTCCGCAGCTTTCCCACTGTTTTATAGTATCACAAGAAGCCGAGAAGCTCAATGCCTGATTCTCTTTGTTTCCCGGTTAATTTCTCGGTCAGTTTCTCGGTTTGTTTCTCGGTTTGTTTCTCGTTCCTCGTTCCCGCAAAGCATTCGGTGTGATGTGCCGTTGTTGTGCTTCCGGGCTATGCTCATGTATGGCATTCCCGTGCGGTGCTCCGGCTGTATTCCCGGGCTATGCTCAGGCTGTATTCCCGAGCTATGCTCCGGCTGTATTCCCGAGCTGTGCTCCGGCTGCATTTCCGGGCTGTGCTCCGGCTGTATTCCCGGGCTGTGCTCCGGCTGTATTCCCGGGCTATGCTCCGGCTGTATTCCCGGGCTATGCTCCGGCTGCATTTCCGGGCTGTGCTCCGGCTGTATTCCCGGGCTGTGATCCGGCTGCATTTCCGGGCTATGCTCCGGCTGTATTCCCGGGCTGTGCTCCGGCTGTATTCCCGGGCTATGCTCAGGCTGTATTCCCGAGCTATGCTCATGTATGACGCTCGGTGCGATGTTGTAATGCGGCTTGCAGTGAAAAGGTTGCGCAATCCCTTTTTTTCCGTTAGAATATAGATGTTTCACAAAACTGAACTACACATATTGCAATTGGCATCCCTGACCCAAGTCAACGAAGCAGAATAAAATTTCGGCGCACAAAACAGGTATCGATAATTTGAACCTTGCACTCTCGAATTCAAGAACCACGGAGCAGACTATGCAACACATTAATGAAGATATCAAACAGGAAAATTTTAAACAGATTTATCTCCTCTACGGAGAAGAGCGCTATCTGCGCAAGCAATACACCGACCGTCTGAAAAAAGCACTGTGCGGCGAGAACGACAGTATGAATACTCACTTTTACGAGGGCAAGGACGTGCCTGTGGGAGAGATTATCGATTTGGCTGAGACATTGCCTTTTCTGGCTCCCCGCCGCGTCATTCTCATCAGCAACAGCGGTCTGTTCAAATCAGGCGGTGAAAAGATGGCTGAGTACCTGGCGGCTCCCAATGAGACCACATATTTTGTCTTTACAGAAAACGAAGTGGACAAACGCAGCAAGCTGTTCAAGGCTGTTCAATCCAAAGGGTATGCCACAGAATTCGCCATCCAGGATGAAAATACTTTAAAACGCTGGATTGCCGGAATTCTTCATAAAGAGGGTAAAAAAATTACGGAGAACACGGTACAGCTTTTCCTCACCAAAACCGGCACAGACATGGAAAACATCCGAATGGAATTAGAGAAGCTGATCTGCTATTGTATGGACCAGGAGATAATTACGGAAGCGGATGTTAATACGATATGTACCAATCGCATTTCCAACCACATTTTTGACATGATCAATGCAATTGCTGACAAACAGACTTCCAAAGCCCTGCAACTGTATTACGACCTCCTTGCGCTGAGAGAACCGCCCATGCGTATCCTGTTTCTGGTTGCAAGACAATATAATATGCTTCTTCAGGTAAAAGAATTAAAATCCAAAGGGTACGACAACAAAAGCATTGGTTCCAAAATCGGAGTCCCGCCCTTTGTTGCCGGCAAGTATGTTACACAGGCATCCCGTTTCAAGACCGTTGAACTGCAACGTGCCGTAACGCAATGTGTCGAAGCAGAAGAAGCCGTAAAAACCGGTCGTATGAATGACATGATGAGCGTGGAAATGCTGATTGTGTCCGAACCCGGTGCCTCCCACAACGCCGGATAATAACACCGTCAATACCAAAAAACACCAGATTTATTTGAATTTAAAGAGAATGTACACCAAATGTTACATAATGCAATTAGAAATTTATTGAACTTATGAAAAAAGAAAGATAATGAAAGCAACATATAATGCAATGAGTTTGAAGGAGAATTTGTGACATAAGCATTGGAGAAAAGATTGTGCAAGCAAGGAGAGCGTATTATCATTCACGGTGTTCAAAAGGGGGCATTTGCCCCCTCTAAATGCTTATTTGCTTTTACTTTTTTTCAGATTGGATTTAAATAGGTTAGCCATTGTTTCTTTGCCTTTTTTTGTACCAATATCATCAATGCTCATTTCTCCTTTAAACACCAATTCCATAATACCAATATAGGCCTCTCCCAATGCTGCTGTAATAGCCCCGGCTGTTCCCGCAGAGATTGCACCACCTACAACCGTACCTGCTCCCGGTATAAGTTTGATGAGGTTTGTTACAACAGTCTTACCAAGAACTGTTGCTCCGCCCGGCGCTTTTTTTCTTCTAAACACGCAATCTGTACCTGCTGAAGCGTATCCATCAGTTCTTCCGGCAAAGCCTCGCTCATTGCTTTTATAAGTACGTCAAGTCCATATGCTTTAGCTGTTCCCAAATCTTCGATTTCATAATCTTCTGCCAACACAGGAATCACCTGGATAATATCAAGATTTTCATTGAGTAATAACTGTCTCATTTCCTGCGCCTTTTTCTTTGAGAATGACTGTGTGAGAACTACAATAATTGGAATCTGAGTAATCCGATTCTCCATTGAAAGTTCTTTTAGGTTTCAGGACCCTTTCTTTTTCTTCTTTGGTGACAGCATATCGGTTAATTCCGTGACAGACAACTAAATCAGTTAAAAGTCAGACTGAGAGGGGTGCAATACCACTGTATTTCTGCATCCCTTCTCTCCAAAATATCTCTGCGTGTACCGTCTCAAATTGATCTGCTGTAACAATGCCTTCGTGACGACCTTCCATATAATACTGTGGCACTTCACTTCCCTTGCTGATATCCAGATGTCATTCCTCACAAAACAACTTTTTTATAAGCCTGTCTAAAGCTCTTGTACTTAATGCTTTTTTGCTTGTTTCAAAGGTAATAAACAAATTCACTCCAATACATATCCCATTTTTTTCATATGTATTGAGCTTATGTATTGCTCCCTCTACATAATCTTTTTCATCCATCATCCCAAAATGTTCCAGGTACACTTCTTCCCTTGCAGGCATCCTCAAAATTGTGAAATCCGGATATATCTTGATATTTCCTTCCAATACAAGGGGATATTCATAGCGATATGGTATTCCCAGTGCGTATAATTTATCAGCAATGATTTTCTCTGATTTAGAACGAACGCGCTCCCCTCTTTCTGTTACAATTTCACGAGTTTCGTCGACAATTAATTTCCCTTCATATTTCACTGCCTGCCATTGCTTTATAAATTCACTATCACATATTATCCGTGAGGAAATTAGGTCTCTACGACATTGATTAATGCTTTCATACATACTATCCAAGCTCGTTTTTTGGTACTTTTCTATAAAGGCATCAATTGCTTTTATTCGCTCTTCTGCCTTCTTTATTACTTTGATATCATAATCTCTCTGTGCGATTTCCATAGCAAGATTTTTCTCATCCTTTTTTAGATATCTACCGTTATGACAACCACCGGTCTTATGGTCGCGGATATTTCCTTTGACGGTGCGTTCGCCACCGGTGTTTCCTTTGACGATGCGTTCGCCACCGGTGTTTCCTTTGACGATGCGTTCGCCACCGGTGTTTTCTTTGACGGTGCGTTCGCAACCGGTGTTTCCTTTGACGATGCGTTCGCCACCGGTGTTTTCGTCAGCGTCAGTTCCCTCTCGACTACGAGAATCTTTTTTATAATAATATTCTATACTTCCACGCTTCCTCTGTATGCGTAAGCGCCCTTCTGGTGCTGCTTTTAGCCTGATTTTGGCATCTTCTACGATTTTTTCCAATTTATTCCTTTCTCTTCTAAGTGCAGACTCAATTGTAAGCATTTTGATTCCTCCTTTTTATGTATGGTTCATTAATTTTCTTAGATTTTTTCCACTGTGTGCACTACTATTTTCACCTAATATGGGCTATATTTTATACCGCCCTAGCAAGCTTCGCTTTTTTCTTTTCCGATAGGGCGACACTCCTCCCTTTGTTCCTACTAAATTTGCTTTTTCACATTTCAGTAGGGTATTCCGCCTTCCTTCCGCCCCTTTCTGCCCTACTGAATTCGCTTTTTCACATTTCAGTAGGGCATTCCGCCTCCCTTCTGCCCCTTTCTGCCCTACTGAATTCGCTTTTTCACATTTCAGTAGGGCATCCCGCCTCCCTTCCGCCCTACTGATTTTGCTTTTCCCCATTTCAGTAGGGCATCCCGCCTCCCTTCTGCCCTACTGATTTTGCTTTTCCCCA
>CAYOHU010000042.1:0-9904 GCA_964403845.1 uncultured Acetatifactor sp. | reverse complement strand
GCCCGTATACGGATAATAGAGGGAATGCTGCTGTCCACCAGATAGTACCCAAAGCACACCAATACGATGGAACTTATGACAAACAGCGCACACAAACAAATTCTATAAATACGATATCTTTTGATTTTACGTTTCCAATCGCAAAGCAAAATTACCATATCATCATTTGCATTTTTCTTCACTCTTTCATTTTCGCTCACCCATAACTTCATACTGCCTATCTCCATATACACTTTTTATAACGTGATATCGATTCTTTGTTCTCTTATAGTCGAACTGAATACACTGAATATTTGTAACCACATGAGCAAAAGTAAAGTGCTGAAAGCACGTTTTTGCGAATGTGGGCTGAATAGTTACGAATAATATTTCTGCAACATGCTCATATGCTAAAAAAACATCCACCTCGCTTAGTATGTGAATTTTGGCACAAAAAATACACCTGTAAATACCGTATCTGTTTCCGGTATTTACAGGTGCTTTCAGCACTTTAATTTATGCTCATGTGGCAATTCTTATGGGAACGAGCCTGAATACGCATTTCCTTTGCATTGGAGAGTGCTGCTTCCGTCAAAATATCACTTCCCAGAAGACGTGCCAATTCACTCAGCCCTTCCTCTTCGTTCAATCGGCGGATATCTGTAATGGTATTCGCCTCCGTACTACTTTTTTCAATCACAAAATGGACATCTGACATGGCTGCAATCTGTGGCAAATGAGTGATGCAGATTACCTGATGAGCCTGTCCCACCGTATCCAGCTGCTCAGACACCTTCCATGCCGTCCTGCCGCTGATACCGGCATCAATTTCATCAAAAATCAAAGTATCGATACTATCCCTTCCGGCAAGCACCGTCTTGATTGCCAGCATTACACGGGATAACTCACCGCCACTCGCCACTGCCCCCAAGGGCTTCACCGTCTCACCCGGATTTGTAGATATCAGGAATTCCACCTCATCATATCCCTTTGCTGTGATCTGCTGATTCGGGTGCACCGCTATCTCAAATTCCACTGTCAGGAAATTCAGATGAACTAAAGCTTCTTTCAATTTATCCGCCAGCAGCTGTGCATTTCTGCTTCTTATTTCCGAAAGAATCCCACAGGCCTTCTGTAGTTTCTCCTCGCACTTCTCCAGCTCATTCTGCAGCTTCTGCATATAAGCATCATAATCCGACAGCTTCTGTAAAAGTACTTGTCGTGACTCCCCGTAAGCAAGAACAGCCTCTATGCTGTTACCATATTTTCCCTTCAGACGATTCAATACATTTAATCTGTCTTCCACACGCTGAAAATCTGCCTCGTCAAACTCACAGCCATCTATATAATCAGCAACCTCTCTGTTGTAATCTGCAAGGAGATTGTCCACCTCACTGAGCTGTTGCTCCAGCTGCTCCAGCTTCTTATCATACATTGTTACACTGCGAAGGGAACGCAACGCTCTGCCAAGAGAGTTGCCCGCACCCAGTTCTCCGTCACCGGTGTATTGGTAACTCTCTGACAGATTTTCCGTAATTTTCTTATTGTTCACCATCAGACGATACTGCTGTTCCAATTCTTCATCTTCACCGGGAATCAGTCTGGCCTCCTCAATCTCATGATACTCAAATTCTGCCAGAGCCTGCTCCTTCGCCTTCTGTTCCTCATCCATTGCCTCCTCTTCGATTGTCTGTCGAAGCCTTCTGCTCTCCCGAACCAGCTGTTCCACCAAGGCTGTGGGTTGCAATATTTCCTCCCCACAATAAGAATCCAGTATTTCCAGATGTTTCTTCTTATGCAGCAAGGACTGGTGTTCATGCTGACCATGGATGTCAATCAAAACCTCCGCCAATTCCTTGACCTGTCTGGCGGTAACCGTCTCTCCGTTAATTTTACAGATACTTTTTCCGATCTGCATTTTACGGCTGATGATAATAGTACCATCCTCTTCCGGCTCCAACTCCATTTCTTGCATCTTTGCAAGCACCTTTTCGTCGTCACTCACAAAGACCAGCTCCACCAGTGCACTCTCTGCACCCTTTCTGAGCATGTCTTTCTCGAATTTACCACCAAGAGCCAGATTCACCGAACCAATTAACAGGGACTTACCCGCACCGGTTTCACCGGTAAGAATATTCAACCCTTCACCGAATTCCACCTCTGTCTCTTCCATTAATGCCAAATTCTTCACATGTAAACTTTGTAACATATTCTCTCTCCTTATGTACCTTCTCCGAAACGAAAACGGCTTACTTTGCCCGATTAAGCCCTTCCCATAGTACATAAAAAATCGTACTCACACATTATCTCTCGATCATCACATGGATCTTGTCCATCAGTGCCTGAGTTTCCTCCACGGTACGTACCGCTGCCATAATCGTATCATCTCCGGCGATGCAGCCAACAACCTCCGAAAATTTCAACGCATCCAAGGCTGCCGCTACTGCCATAGCCATGCCGGACACAGTCTTCACCACCAAAATATTCTGAGCCATATCCATGGATACAAAGCCATCCCTGAGAACACGGATATACTTGTCACCCAAATGACTGTCATCCTGCCTCAGCACCACATATTTCTGCTTACCATTCCCGGAAAGCACCTTCGAAAGCTGTAGCTCCCTGATATCTCTCGACACCGTTGCCTGTGTAACCGCAAATCCGGCCTCTTTCAGGTAACAGGCCAGTTCCTCCTGTGTCTCCACATCGTTCTTCTCAATGATTTCCACAATCTTGCGATGTCTGATTTTTTTCATAGCAACCTCGCTTTCCGGCTATCCCTTACGCCTATTTCATCTTTTTATGTAACACCTTCAGAAAGCTTTCCTGATTCAACCGGATGAATTCTGCGTTGTTTTCGGACTGTACAATACGGATTCTGTCACCTGTCTGCATCTCCACTGTATGACTGCCGTCAAAATTGGCATCCATCGTCTGAATCTGTCCTTCCCTTCCTTCCGGAATCTCAATCTCAATTTCATCCTCAGGGGATAAAATGATACTAGCTCTATTCAGTGTATGCGGGCAAATGGGAGTCAGCGTAATCAATCTTGCTTTGGGCTCGATGATCGGACCTCCCGCCGACAGATTATAGCCTGTAGACCCGGTAGGAGTGGTGACAATCATACCGTCAGCACAATAATTGTTCAAAAATTGTCCGTTAACATATATGTTAAGTTTAATTATCTGCAAAGACCCTCTGCGGGAAATCACAATATCATTCAGCGCCCATCCCTCTTCTATCCGGTTCTTTAAAAAGACCTTTCCGTTCAACATCATACGGGACTCCTGCGTGTACTCTCCCACTATCAGCTTGTTCAGTGCCTCCTCCAGATTCACAGGGTCAATTTCTGCCATGTAACCCAGAGTTCCCAGATTCACACCTACAATCGGAATGCGGTTCTTCTTGGTCTCTCTTACAGCCTGTAATACCGTACCGTCTCCGCCCAGCACAAGAATACAATCCACTTCAGATTCAATTTCCTCCGCGTCCTCATTGGATTTTACCTTCCAGTCTGCTTCCTTGGTTCGAACAGATACCCTTTGACCTCTATCCTCCAGATATGCCTTGATACGTCCGGTAGTTTCCAACTTTTGATCCTTATTTCTATTGGTGTAAATCAGAAAATGCTTCATTTCCAATCCTCATTTCCTCGACACTTCTCATATATATGCAGTCTGCTTTATTGGAAACTGCTATGAGACTTCTCAACAATCTGCGTAATCCTACTATCCCATTCATCCGTATGGGAAAGTCCGGTTTTTTCCTCAATTATCTGCTTCAATCTTTCCTCCGCTTCCTTCTCAGTAAAAGTGAAGGCATCCTCCGCGGGCTCTTCTTTCTTTTGCAAATGCACCAGGTATTCAATATTTCCCTCCGGTCCCTTAATCGGAGAATATTCCAAATGCAGCACAGAAAAACCAATACTGTCCGCATAGTCTACAATCTTTCGGATGACTTCCTCATGAATCCCGGGTTCTCTGACAACACCGTTCTTACCGACCTTCTCTCTTCCTGCCTCAAACTGCGGTTTAATCAGACATACCATCTGCCCACCGTCCCTTAGCAGCTTCCTGGCCGGAATCAATATCTTTGTCAAAGAAATAAAGGAAACATCCACACTGGCAAAATCCAAATCCTCCTGAATATCTCCGCGCTCCATATATCGGAAGTTTGTCTGTTCCATACATACCACACGTTCATCATTTCTGAGCTTCCATGCCAGCTGACCATGCCCTACATCCACAGAATACACCTTTGCCGCACCGTTTTGCAGCATACAATCCGTAAAGCCACCGGTGGAGGCTCCGATATCCATACAGATACAGTCCTTCAAATCAAACTGCCACTGCTCCATTGCCTTTTCCAGCTTCAGGCCGCCCCGGCTCACGTATTTTAAAGTGCTTCCCCGCACTTCCAGCTTTATCTTGTTTTCATCAAAGGAGGTTCCTGCCTTGTCCTCCTTTTGTCCGTTCACGTAGACGTTTCCGGACATAATAATTGCTTTTGCCTTCTCTCTGGAAGGAGCATATCCCTGATTTACAAGGATGACGTCCAATCGTTCTTTCATCTCTCTCCTCATTCCCGTTCCGATTCTGAATATCCGGGCACAACCTCAAAGGTGTCAGCCTCTGTCTAATTTCTCGCAGATGCGCGCTGTAATACTGTCCGCATCAATTCCGATGTCCTTCTTCAACAATTCCACGTTACCGTGCTCCACATAGGCATCAGGAATACTGATATTCAAATAATCTGCTCCTACTTGATTGAGCTCCATGCACCCCAAAACCTTTTCACCATATCCTCCGGTGGTCACATTTTCCTCCATCGTAACAAGGAGCTGATGACTCCTTCCTGCCTTCAGCACAGCTTCCTCGTCAATAGGCTTTACGAAACGAGCATTAATCAGACTTACCTGATATCCTTTTTTCTTCAACTGTTCCCTTACGTTCTCTGCGGTCCTGACCATACTTCCCACTGCAAAAAGCGCGATTTCACTCTCCTCGTAAATCCACTCTGCTTTTCCGTATTCGATGGGGGCTCTATACTCACTCAAGCCGGTATACGCAGTCCCTCTGGGATAACGTACTGCTATTGGAAGCTCCAAATTCACTGCAAATTTCATCATATCGGACAGCTCCCACTTATTCTTGGGGGCGCAAATGTTCATATTCGGTATACAGGACAAATAGGAGAAATCAAAGATTCCCTGATGTGTCTCTCCGTCGCTCCCCACTAATCCTGCTCTGTCAATGGCAAAGACCACCGGCAGATTCTGAATGCATACATCATGTACAATCTGATCATATGCCCGCTGCAAAAAAGAGGAATACACTGCAACCACAGGCTTCAGACCACCTGCTGCCAAGCCTGCTGCAAAGGTCACCGCATGCTCCTCCGCGATCCCAACGTCAAAGAACCTATCGGGATACATATTATGAAAGCGCTTCAGTCCCGTACCATCAGGCATGGCTGCCGTGATGGCCACAATCCGTTCCTCCCTCTGTCCAAGCTTACACATGATGGTGGAAAAAACATCCGTATAATTCGCAACGGTTCTGGGATTGGTGGGAAGCCCCGTTTCAATATCAAAGGGTTCTGCACCATGGAATCTTGCCGGGTGTCTCTCCGCCGGAGTATATCCCTTTCCCTTCTGGGTGATTGCATGAATGAGAACAGGACCTTTTACTCTTTTGGCTTCCTGTATCACGCGTATCATCCCCTCAATATTGTGCCCATCCACCGGGCCTAAATATGTGATACCCATATCCTCGAAAAACATTCCGGGGATTACCAGCTGCTTCACACTGCTCTTAGCACGGCGGAGATGGTTAACCATGTTATTGCCTCCCGGCGTACCCTTCAATGCGTTATAAACGCCCTGCTTTAGATCCAAATAACTGTTCGCTGTACGGATATTGTTGAGATATTTTGACACGCCGCCCACATTCTCCGAAATGGACATATTGTTGTCATTGAGAATTATTATATAATTGGTATCCAGTTTAGAAGCATTATTCAGTGCTTCATATGCCATTCCACCGGTGAGAGAGCCGTCCCCTATTACCGAAACAATGGTGTTCTTCTCACCCCTGATGTCCCTTGCCTTCACCAGTCCCAACCCTGCTGAAATGGAGGTAGAGCTATGTCCTGTATCAAATGCATCATATGGGCTCTCTTTTCTCTTGGGAAATCCGCTCATACCATGAAACTGACGTAAGCTCTCAAAACCTTCCTTTCTTCCTGTCAGCAATTTATGCGTATAAGACTGATGCCCCACATCCCAGACGATCTTATCATCCGGCAGATTCAAGGACAGATGAAGAGCCATCGTCAACTCCACTGCGCCCAAATTGGAACCCAGATGACCTCCGGTCACACTGATTTTCTCAATCAGAAATTGTCGAATCTCCTGTGCCAGCTCTGCGTAATCCTCTCTGTTTATCTTTTTGATGTCATTCGCATTCTCGATTTTATCCAACAACATTTGCTTATCCTCTATCCGTCTTTGGGAATCCGGTCTCATTCTTCCCGCTTATTTTGTCCTATGAATCAGCTTCAGTATTAACTGCTCCAGAAAAGCATGCTCCCCGTCAAAGCAATTCAAAAGCTCTACAGCTTCCCTTGACAGTCTCTCCACATCCTCCTGTGATTGCTTCAGTCCATTGATTGTCACATAGGTCTGCTTATGATTCTGGGCATCACTTCCGATTTTCTTTCCCAACTCCTTGCTATCACCAATCACATCCAGAACATCATCCTGAATTTGAAAAGCGATACCTATATTATATGCACATTTTTCAATGGCTTTCACCTGGGCTTCCTCCGCTCCGGCAAGAATCGCCCCCACCATCATAGCCGCCTGAATCAAGGCTGCTGTTTTATGTTCATGGATAAACAAGAGCTGTTCGGTACTCAATTCAGTCTCCTGCTCCTCCGCTTCTATATCTGCGGTCTGACCGCCGATCATACCATAAACGCCGGATTTTCTTGCCAATACCTTCAACGCCTCTGCAAGCTTCTGCAGTCTTCCTGCCGACATACCACTCTCTGCACTGCCTGTCTCCATGGAAAATGCATTAAGTGCAGTCTCAAATGCAAAATTTAACAGTCCGTCTCCCGCCAGAATCCCCATGGCATCCCCATATACCGCCCATGTGGTTTTGCGCCCTCTCCGGTACTCATCATTATCCATAGACGGCAGGTCGTCATGCACCAAAGAATAGGTATGTATCATCTCAATAGCAGCCATGAAAGGCTCTGCAATCCTGTCACTTCCTCCAAACATACGATAGGTTTCCTGAAGCAGCATGGGGCGCAGGCGTTTTCCACCTGCTACAACACTGTAGTTCATGGCTTCCAAAACAGTTTTCTGATAGCCTGTCTCCTCAGGAAGATATCCCTTAATTATCTCTTCTATCGCAAGTGTCTTTTCCTGTAATAATGTCTGAAATATCTGTTCTTCCATATGCTAACCTCGTCCGTCCGATTTCCGTTCCTGTTGTTTCGCCAATTTCTTTTCTTCTATCCTATACTTATTCTTATACTTCTTCCTGTATTTCTTCCTGTTCCTCACCGTTTTCGCTGAGTAGCAACACCTTCTTCTCCACCCGGTCTATCTGCTCGTTACAGGCTTTCAGTAAGCTCATCCCCTGACTATAAGCCTGAAAAGCCTCCTCCAACGAAATTTCTTCGGACTCAAGCTGTGCGATTGTTTCCTCTAATTTTGCAAAATTTTCTTCTAACGTCAATTCCTTCTCTGAAGTCCGGCTCATATTCTACCTCTCATTCCTTATAAAAATCTGCATTGTCTTTTCCTTGCAAATTTTCTGTGTTCGTTACCCTTGTCAAAATTCTTCCGTCCTTTACCCTGACAGTCAGCTGTTCCCCCGGCACAACCTGTGCAATAGAACGGACATTCCTGCCCTGCTCATCCTCTGCATACGAAAAACCACTGTTCAATTTTTCCAAAGGAGATAACCCTTTCATCTTCTCGATGTACAAAGCCAGCTCATGTCGCCTGCGATTCAATATGGCTTCCATTCTGTTCTGCAAACATTCCTCCATCTGCATGCTCCGGGTCTTCTTCTCCCGTATTTTACCGACCGGACTTAAATACTTAAGCTGAAGCTCGTGATGTCGCAGGTACTCCCGCTTTTCCTGAAGCTGTCGCTGCATCAGTCTGTCGACTCTTTCCCGATACATGAGGATATCGTTCACGATTTCCCTAAGATCCGTAACGGCAAGTTCGGCAGCGGCCGAAGGGGTCGGTGCCCGCAGATCCGATACAAAGTCTATAATGGTGGTGTCCGTCTCATGCCCCACCGCCGAAATAACCGGCACCGAGCAGTCAAATACCGCCTGTGCTACAATACGCTCATTAAATGCCCACAAATCCTCAATGGAACCGCCGCCTCTGCCTACAATCATAACATCCACGCCGCGCTTCTCCAGTGCCCGGATACCGCGAACAATACTTTCCGGGGCTGCTTCGCCCTGTACAATGGCAGGATAAAGGATAATCTGCACGTAAGGATTCCGTCTGGAGGCTATCTGAATAATATCCCTCACCGCTGCTCCCGTCCTTGCGGTCACAACTCCAAGTGTTCTGATATACTTGGGAATGGACTGTTTGTATTCACGAGCAAACATACCCTGTTCTTCCAGTTCACGCTTCAGTTGCTCATATTTTTCATAGAGAAGACCTGCACCATCCAGCACAATCTGTTTTGCATAAAGCTGATATTTGCCGTCTCTCTCATACACGTCAACCATACCGCCGACAATCACCTGCTGACCTTCCGTCAAACGAAAAGAAAGGCCCGCACGGTTACCTGCAAACATAACGCAGTTCACACATCCCTTGGGGTCCTTCAACGTAAAATAAATATGTCCTGAGGAATGATATTTGCAGTTGCTTACCTCTCCCTTCACAAAGAGAGCCTGCAAAAGATAATCCTGCATGAACATATTTTTGATATATGAATTCAATTGTCCGACTGTATAAACGTTCTTAATATTAATCACCCATCTTTACAATCTTAGCCAGAATCGCATTCACAAATCCACCGGCATTTTCCTGTCCGTATGCCTTGGCAATCTCTACCGCTTCATTGATTGCCACGCCGTCCGGAACATCCTCGTCATAACGCATCTCATATACAGCAAGACGAAGGATGGTCAGCTCTACCTTCCCCATTCGAGTAGTATCCCAGCCTTCCGTATGCTCATTAATCAGCCTGTCAATTTCAGGAAGCTTCTCCTGAATCTTTTCAAATTTCTTCGAAATATAAACTGCATCCTTCTCGTAGACTATTGTCTCTTTATCCTCCAAGAACAGCTTTACCTGCTCCGGCATATCTTCCGCTGAATTAAATTCCACACGAAATAAAAGCTTAAAAATCTGTTCTCTCTGTTCTCGTCGTCCCATCGTGATTCCCTACTTTTAATTTTTCTTATCGTTCTTCATATTGACACCGGTGATACGGATGTTGACATCTGTACAATTCAAACCGGTCATATTCTCAACAGCGCTCTTTACCTTCGCCTGCACCTTCTGACATGTGGCAGGAATATTGTATCCATACTCCATGGTAACAGCCAGATCGATCGTCACATTATTCTCAAGCACGTCCACCTTAACACCCTTTGTCAGACTCTTCATGCCCACCTTGCTCATAAGCTCATTGGTGATATTTCCAACCAGGGCACTCACGCCCTCTACCTCTGTGGTTGCAAGGGAAGCAATCATTGCCACAACATCATCTGCAATCCGCACAGCACCTACATTTTCTTCCTCTTTCAAAACAAATGTGCTATTATCTATTTCTCTATCCATTTTTGATTCCTCCTGAATACAAATACTATTCGTAGTATACCATAAACACTATTCGTTTGTCACCCAAAAAGTCATGGATAACTGCT
>CAYOHU010000041.1:0-9907 GCA_964403845.1 uncultured Acetatifactor sp. | reverse complement strand
CATAATGGCCAGCAATGCCGCAATAGGAATCTATATGACTTATGCACTGCCGATGGTATTCAGTATTTTCTACTATGACAAAAAGCTTACCTTGCAGACTTCTGTCATCAGCTTTGTATTCCTTGTGATATCGCTGTTTTTCCGGTCGCATGGGGTGGTGCTTGAGGAAGGCGAAACCAGCACTGTCTGGTTTGTGGCTCACAGTGCCGGCTTCTTGATTGAGCAGCTTGTCATGGCATTCGTCTGCATAAGGATTGCGGAGGGAGCGCGAAGGCTGCTGGAAAATCTGAATGACACGCAGAAGGTGGCAGTTCTGGTATCGGAATGTAATCAGGCGTCAGCGGAGCTTAGGACGGAGACGGAGGGCTTTAAGCAGAATATCGGTTATTTCCGGGAGACAAGCGAACAGATTACGAATGCGGCGGAACGGTCACTTAAGGATTGTGACGAGAACGAAGAGCTTGCCATGGAATTGCACACAGAGACGAAGGCGGCTCTGAATAATGCTGAGAATATCAGACAGCAGAGCAGACAGATGGTTGCCATCGCACAGGAAACCTACGAGAAGCTTGGCGCATATATCACTTATATGACGGATACTGCTGCGAACATGGAAAAGGTTCGTGAAACCGCTGGGGATACGGAAACCTCCATTAATGGTCTCAAGGCTGCTATGGATGAGGTGGCGGAGTTTGCACAGACCATTGGAAGCATTACCTCGCAGACGAATTTACTTGCCTTAAACGCAAGTATAGAGGCAGCCAGAGCCGGAGAACATGGCAGGGGCTTTGCGGTAGTTGCAGATGAGGTGCGGGTTCTTGCTGAAAATTCCAAAACAGCAAGTGAATCCATTTCCGGAATCATAAGCAATATTGGCGAACTGCTGGAAAAGGTGCAGGAAGCAAATAAGAAGAATGTGCTGTCTGTGGAGGAGGGTCTCGGACAGATTAACGGAGCAAAGGAAGAGGCCGGTCAGATCGGAGCGATGCAGACGGAGTCCAGAGAAATGGCGCAGCAGGTATTTAATGCCAGCGAAGAGACGGAGAGCTTTGCCCATAAGCTGGAGGATACATCGGAAAGACTGCAGAAGCTTGTAGAAAGCTTAAGAGAACAGACCGGTCAGGTGGTAGAACAGGGAAAGAGTCAGAAGCAGCTGGCAGCAGAGGTGGCAAATGCATTCCTCAGTGTGGAACAGGTGGCTGTGAGACTTGTCGATATTGCAGAAAAAGATGCCGGCTAAGAAGGTGTCTGCGCACAAAAGAATCGTCGGTTCTTGTGAAAAAAGTAGCAAAATAAATTGAGGTATGATATAATGCATGGAAATGGGCGTCAATGTATAATAGGAACGCCCGATAATAGGAGGTACCGACGAATGGACGGACAAACAATTCAGATATTGGTCGCTATGGTCATTTATATGGCGATTGTTATTGGAATAGGACTTGTTTTTGCTAAGAGAGCAAATCAGAGTTCAGAAGATTATTTCCTTGGTGGCAGATCACTGGGACCATGGGTAACGGCAATGAGTGCAGAGGCGTCTGATATGAGCGGATGGCTTTTGATGGGATTGCCAGGTGTAGCTTATTGGTGCGGACTTGCTGACGCGGCATGGACTGCAATAGGTCTTGCTATTGGTACATATTTTAACTGGCTTATTGTTTCCAAGAGACTTCGCCGTTACAGTATCAGAGCGAATAATTCCATCACGCTTCCGGACTTTTTCTCCAACAGATTTCGTGAGGATAAGAAGGTGCTTATGACCTTGTCGGCATTATTTATTCTTATTTTCTTCACTGTTTATGCAGCCAGCTGCTTCGTAACCTGTGGGAAATTGTTCTCAACACTTTTTGGAGCTCCCTATGCTACAATGATGATTGTGGGTGCAGTTTTTGTGTTGTTATACACAATATTAGGTGGCTTCCTTGCAGAAAGTGCTTCTGATTTTATGCAGGCGATTGTAATGGTGATTGCTTTAGGTGTCATCGTAGCCATCAGTACGGTAAGGGCAGGCGGCTTGGGAACCGTAATGGAAAATGCGCAGTCCATTCCGGGCTTTCTGGAGTTCTTTGGAATCGCAACTCCCTCCCTCAATGAAGCGGGAGAACAGATTGTGGAGGCCGGAGCACCTGTATTCGGTGCGGCTTCGGACTATGGTCTGCTGAGTGTATGCTCGATGCTTGCATGGGGCTTGGGATATTTTGGTATGCCACAGGTGCTTCTTAGATTTATGGCAATCCGTAAGGAAGAGGAATTGAAATTCTCAAGAAGAATTGCCATGGTGTGGGTAGTGATTTCACTGGCTGTCGCAGTATTTATTGGTATTGTAGGAAGAACGCTATATCCCACCGCACATTTAACTGCTACCGGCGCGGAGAATATTTTCATCACGCTGGCAACCAGCTCGCTGCCGGCTATTTTGGCAGGATTTGTTATGGCCGGCATTTTGGCAGCAACGATCAGCTCCTCGGATTCCTATCTGCTGATTGCAGCATCTGCCTTTGCTAAGAATATTTATCAGGGTGTGTATAAGAAGAAAGCAACGGATAAGCAGGTTATGACAGTGAGCAGGATTACGCTGCTTTTGATTGCATTGATTGCAGTTGTGATCGCACTTGATGAAAATAGTGTTATTTTCAAAATCGTATCCTTTGCGTGGGCAGGCTTCGGTGCTACGTTTGGTCCGATCATGCTGTTTTCCCTGTTCTGGAAGAGAACCAACAGAGCCGGGGCTATTGCAGGTATGGTCAGCGGAGCCGGTATGGTGTTCCTTTGGAAGCTTGTGATCAGTAAGCTCGGTGGAGCATTTGCAATTTACGAATTGTTACCTGCATTTATCTTTTCCTCCATCTGTATAGTGGTTGTTTCACTTTTGACAGCGCCTCCTTCAAAGGAGATTGAAGAGGATTTTGAATCCATTGCCTAAAATACAGAAATCCGGCAGCGTTAAACGCTGCCGGATTTTTACATTGTAGGACCGGAGGTACATTCCGGCGAGTGAAGCTCCAGCCATCGTATCGCAGTATAGGCATAGGCTGCTGTGCCATAGGGCAGCGCGTTTTCGTCGAATTTTACCTTCGGATGATGCTGACTGTATCGGTAGCCGTCCTCCGGCTGTCCGGCAGCGAGGGCGAGCATTGCAGTGGGAAGCTCATGACTGATGTAGGCGAAATCCTCAGAGCCGGATGCCTTGGAGTCTCCGCCCATTCCGGCTGCGGAAAGTGCCTTGGAAGGACCTAAAAGCTCTGTGAGATAGGAATGTACCTGCTCAATCACCATTTCGTCATTGGTAAGAGTAGGGCATTCGCCGGTATAGGTTAGGGTAGCTGTGGCACGGAACATTTTGGCGGTGCTGTTTACAATATCATTAAGGCGTTCCTTTAGAAACGCGCGCGTTCTTTCATCCATGGTGCGGAGCGTGCCGCTCATGGTGGCAGAGTCGGGGATTGCATTTCCGGCAGCACCGGCATTTAATGCACCGATGGTCAATACTGCCCGGTCGCCCATTGCAATTTCTCGTGCGACAATTTCCTGTAAAGCGAGATGGATATGGCAGGCCACATTAATGGGGTCGACGGTCTGCTCCGGCATGGAGCCGTGTCCCCCCCTGCCTGTAATCTGTATGGTGAAATTGTCACATGCAGGGGAGCTGACACCCTTTGGAGCCACAATGACGGTGCCGGTGGGGAGAGGCATTCCTGCCATCACATGAAGCATAATGCCGGCATCCACGGAGGGATTCTGCAGAACACCGTGCTCTAACATATCCTTCGCCCCCTGCATCACCTCTTCTCCCGGCTCAAACATCAATTTGACAGTTCCGTTGATTTCGTTTTCATGCTCTTTCAGGAGCTTTGCCGCACCGAGCAGCATTGCGGTGTGCATATCGTGTCCGCAGGCATGCATATTTCCGTTTTCTGAGACGAATGCAATGTCGGACTCTTCGTTCATGGGGAGAGCATCCATATCAGCGCGCAACAGGAATACCTTGCCGGGTTTTCTGCCGCCGGCCAGTGCAATTAAGCCGGACTCTCCGCATGCGATCGGTTCATAGCCCATTCCGACCAGCTGTTCTCTTACATAGTTTTGGGTGATGGGAAGTGATAATCCTGTCTCGGGATGCTGATGAAGAAATCGTCTGTGGGCGATGAGCTCGTTGTTCAATTGTGTGGCTGCATCCAGCCATTGCGTGGGTTCCATTCTCTCGTTGTCCTCCATAGAAGTAAATTTGTATATGCTTATCTTGTGCAGGAATTCCCTGTAGTATTTATGCTAACACGTTTTGCCGGAAAGAATATCGGTGAATATCGGCGGAGTGCCTTGCTTTGAAGACTTTTCATTTGACACGAATGCTTTAACATGATAACATGACAAAGTATGGATACTTATATTCACAGGAGGATAATATTATGAAGAAGAAATTAAGTGTTTTATTGGCTGCGTCCATGATGGCGATTCTGCTGGCAGCATGCGGTAGTGATGGAAAAACTTTTACTGTTGGCTTTGATGCGGAATTCCCCCCCTATGGTTATATGGACGATAATGGCGAATATGTAGGCTTTGATCTGGAGCTTGCACAGGAGGTTTGCAAGAGAAATAATTGGGAACTGGTAAAACGGCCTATTAATTGGGATTCCAAGGATATGGAGCTTTCCAGCGGTACGATTGACTGTATCTGGAATGGCTTCACGATGGACGGACGCGAGGATGCTTATACCTGGTCTTCTCCCTACATCGATAACAGTCAGGTGTTTGTGGTAGCCGCAGATTCCGGCATTGTAGCCTTTGAAGATCTTGCAGGTAAGGCAGTGGGAGTACAGCAGGATTCCTCCGCACTGAGCGCATTAAACAATGAGGAAGAGGCTGCAAATATCGCTTTGAGAGACAGCTTTGGAAGACTGACAGAATATGCAGATTATAATACGGCTTTCATGGATCTTGAGGCAGGCGCTCTTGATGCAGTTGCTATGGATATCGGTGTGGCAGATTATCAGATAGAATCCAGAGGTGATGGCTATGTGATGCTGGAGGAGAAGCTTGCAACCGAGCAGTACGGAGTTGGCTTCCTTCTTGGAAATGAAGAGCTTCGCGATACGGTGGAGGAGACCTTAATGAAGATGGTTGAGGACGGTACTTTCATGGAAATCGCTCAGAAATGGGGCCTGGAAGACAGCGTTTGCCTTGGAAAATAGTGAGAAATAAAAGCAGGAAGAAGTAAAAAGAAGTAAAAAGTGAGGATTCGTATGAGTATACAAATGATGTTATTACAATTGAGCAAAGGATTGATTGTATCGATTGAGATATTCTTATTAACCTTGCTTTTTTCATTGCCGTTTGGCTTGCTTATCGCATTCGGAAGAATGTCCAAAAATTTGGTGATCAGAACGCTCACAAAGCTTTACATCTCCATTATGAGAGGAACGCCCTTAATGCTGCAGCTGTTGGTGGTATATTTCGGACCGACCTATGCATTTGGCATTAAGATCGGACCGGGGTATCGGTTCATAGCGGTTATTATCGCCTTTTCCATTAATTATGCGGCCTATTTCGCAGAGATTTACCGCTCCGGTATTGAGTCCATGCCGGTGGGACAGTACGAGGCTGCCAGGGTTCTTGGATACGGAAAATCCCAGACCTTCTTTAAAATCATCCTGCCGCAGGTGGTCAAGAGAATTTTACCGTCTGTCACCAATGAGATTATTACGTTGGTTAAGGATACCTCCCTTGCGTTTGCGATTGCGCAGGCAGAGATGTTCACCATTGCGAAGCAGATTGCGTCTGCGCAGACAACGATTATGCCGCTGATGGTTGCAGGTGTGTTTTATTATATTTTTAACCTTGTGGTAGCTGTTGTGATGGAGAAGGTCGAGAAAGCATTCTCCTACTATCGTTAAAGGTAGCAGGTGATGGCGAAAATCAGAAAAATTTCTGTTTCGCGATTATCTATAAAAAGTAGTAGGAAATCCGTTATAATAATTTGGATGAGGTAAGTGGTACGATGAAATTATTGGAAATGAACCATGTGAAAAAAGAATTTGACGGCTTTGGTGTATTAAAGGATATCTCTCTTTCTGTGGAAGAAGGGGAGGTAGTCTCTATTATCGGACCGTCCGGCTCCGGAAAATCCACGCTGCTTCGCTGTGCTACCATGCTGGAAAGCATGGACGGCGGTGAGCTGGCCTATCTGGGGGAGCGTGCCGCATGGGAACAGGACGGAAAGTGCGTATATGCATCAAAATCCGACCTCAAAAGGGTTCATGGATACTTCGGTCTGGTATTCCAAAGCTTTAATCTCTTTCCTCACTACAGTGTATTAAAAAACGTCACAGATGCGTTGATCTGCGTGGATAAGCTTCCGAAAAAGGAAGCTGAGGGGCGCGCGGAGAAATTGCTGGCACAGCTGGGGTTAGCCGATAAAAAGGATGCTTATCCCTATCAGCTGTCCGGAGGACAGCAGCAGAGAGTGTCCATTGCAAGGGCACTGGCAAAGCAGCCGAAGATATTGTTTTTTGATGAGCCAACGTCAGCATTGGATCCTGAGCTTACCGTGGAGGTTTTGAAGGTGATTAAACAGCTGGCGAAAGAGCATATGACCATGATTATCGTCACTCATGAGATGCAGTTTGCGAAGGAGGTTTCCGACCGCATTATTTTCATGGAGGAAGGGATTATCAAGGCTCAAGGTACTCCCAAGGAGCTGTTCGAAACAGATAATGAGAGAGTGCAGGAATTTATCGGACATTTAGCCGGGGAGTAACCCCGGCTTTTCCTTATAAGATACTAAATAGCGGATCGTGAAAATGGGTCGTGAGAGATTTGAGAAATTCGGCGGGTGCAGCCTGCATTGATTAGGGAGAAATGTATGAACATAGAATGGAAGAGTTGTTTTCGAATCGGGATAAGTGCACTGATATTGTTTGTCTGCATTCACTATTGTGATATCATAATTGCACTGCTGGGGAACATACTGAGCGCGGGAGCACCGGTATTTATCGGACTGATCATTGCATATATACTGAATATTCTGATGAGCTTTTATGAAAAACATTATTTCATCAGATTTTCCCATAAGAAGGCAGTGCGGAAGAGCAGACGTGCTGTCTGTATGGTGTTGGCAATGGTAACACTCATCGGGATTGTTACCTTGGTAATATGGCTTGTGCTTCCGGAGCTGTTCTCCTGCGTAAGCTTCCTGCTTTCGGAGATTCCGCCTGCCATAGAGGAGTTTCTTGCCAGTGAGTTTGTAGTTGATGTTTTGCCGGCAACCATACTGTCCGAGCTTTCCGATATTAATTGGAAGGAATCTATCTCCGGGGTGGTAAAGGTTGTTACCTCGGGGCTTGGAAGTACGGTGAGCACCATTGTGGTAGCGGTATCCACCGTGTTCTCCAAGGTGGTGACAGGACTTGTGGGATTCATCTTTGCGATTTATCTGCTGCTGGGAAAGGAGCAGATACAGGGACAGGGCAGACGTCTGATGCGCAGCTATCTGCCCGGTAAATGGGTGGAGAAGATTTCGTATCTGTTAAAGGTCCTGGATGACAGCTTTCACCGTTATATTGTGGGACAGTGTACGGAGTCGATTATTCTGGGGGTGCTTTGTATGGTGGGGATGTTGATTCTTAGATTACCCTATGCGCCTATGATTGGTACCTTAATCGGATTCACTGCACTGATTCCGGTAGCCGGAGCGTATATCGGTGCCGGCGTGGGAGCGATTATGATATTTACGGTTTCACCGGTAAAGGCACTGGTCTTCCTGATCTTTATCCTGGTGATTCAGCAGATAGAGGGCAACCTGATTTATCCGAAGGTGGTGGGAAATTCTGTGGGGCTGCCTGCCATCTGGGTGTTGGCAACGGTTACCATTGGCGGCAGCCTCATGGGAATGTTGGGAATGTTAATTGGAGTTCCCATTGCCGGAGCATTGTATCGTCTGATTCGTGAGGATATGAACAGACGGGAGGAGAAAGCAGCGGCGGCAGCCGCGCAGAAGAGGGAGAACAAGCAAAGCAAGGGCGCGCAAAAGCAGCTTTAACGTGGGGCGCTCTCCGGCTCGAATAATTTCTCCAGCTTCTGCAGATAACGATAGCGTTCCTTAGCCTCCTGTGATGCCCTTGCAAACAATTCAGCGGCTTCCTCTGGGTGAATCCGGGACAGTACGTCATAGCGGATTTCTCCTGCAAGGAATTCCTCAAATTTCATTTCCGGCTCCTTGCAGTCTAAAATAAAGGGATTTTTATTCTGCTCCCTCAGGGTCGGATTGTAACGGAAAAGGGGGAAATATCCTGCGTCAATCGCTTTTCTTTCCTCGTGCGGAGAGCTGCCCATACCTGAACGGATGCCGTGGGAGATACAGGTCGCATAGGCGATTACAAGGGAAGGCCCAGGATAGGCAGCTGCCTCCGTAAGTGCCTGTACCGTCTGGGCATAGTTTGCACCCATGGCAATCTGCGCCACATATACATTGCCGTAGGTCATAGCGATAGAGGCTAAGTCTTTTTTACGGGTTTTCTTGCCGCCGGTGATGAATTTGGCGGTGGAGCCTGTGGGGGTGGCCTTGGATGCCTGTCCGCCGGTGTTGGAATAGACTTCGGTATCCAATACCAGAATATTGATATTGCGACCGCCGGCAAGCACATGATCCAGTCCGCCAAAGCCAATATCGTAGGCCCATCCGTCTCCGCCGATTACCCATTGTACCGTGTCGTGTGATAGGGGTTCTCCCCGCATTTTCTTGTGTACTTCATTTGCCATCAGCATACCGAAGCCAAATTCGGCAGCATCCTCAAATAAAGAATTTGACCAGGCAGGTCCGCATCCGTCCTGATTTACCGTATAGGCGGCAGAGGGAGAGGAATTTGCCCAGATGGAGGAACAGCCTGTAGCGTTTGCAATATACATTTTCGGACCGAATAGCTGTGTCAGGAGCTTGACATAAGGAGTTTCTCCGCAACCGGCACAGGCACCGGAGAATTCCATGAGAGGCGTTTTAAACTGGCTGCCTTTTACGGTGGAATCCTTAAATTTTGCAATCACGTCAGCTTTGGCCGGCAGGGCTTTGGCGTAATCGAAATCCTGCTGTCTTTCGGTGTGCTCATGAATGGGATGCATCTCCAGAGCCTTTTGTCCCTGCCTGCCGGGACAGACACCGGCGCAGGCTCCGCATCCGGTACAGTCCACTTGGGAGACGGTGATGGCGAAGCGGTAATTCTCCATGCCGTTCATGGGTATGTGCGCCATGCCCTCGGGTGCCTGCTTACATTCCTCCCCGGTCATAGCCACCGGTCTTACTACAGCATGGGGACAGACATAGGAGCAGAGATTGCATTGAATACAGTTTGCAGGTATCCAGACAGGAATCTCTGTGGCAATATTGCGCCTCTCATGAGCAGAGCTTCCCGGTGGGAAGGAGCCGTTTGCATAAGGCAGAAATGCGGACACCGGAAGCTCATTTCCCAGCCTGTCGGTAACAGGCTGCTGTATTTCGGCTACGTAGGATAGTAGCTCGGGACGATCCGGCAGGAGTGGGGTGTCCAAAGCGTCCGTTTCTTTACCTGTCATTGCAGGCTCAGCAGCTGCGAAGCTTTTCCGGGTATCGGGGATGGATACTTCATACACTTCCGTAAGTCCGCGTTTGATTGCAGCATTATTCATGCGGATGATTTCTTCCCCTTTTTTTCCATAGCTTTTTAACGCGGCTTCTTTCATCAGCGCTTCCGCTTTCTCAAGGGGGAGAATGTGGGATGCGGAGAAGAAAGCAGCCTGTAAAATTGTGCTGATTTTATTGTTCAGACCGATTTCTTTGCCGATACGAATGGCGTCTATTATATAAAAATGGATATGGTGAGCAGCAATATATGCTTTTACCTCTTCCGGCAGATATTTCTCCAGTTCCGTTTCCTTATAG
>CAYOHU010000040.1:0-10366 GCA_964403845.1 uncultured Acetatifactor sp. | reverse complement strand
CCCCTTTGTACTTGGATTCTTTCTGTTTTATCTGGTAATGATTGTGCAATCCATCAGCTTTAGTTTCATGAACGTGACCACTAGCCCTGAAGGAGGATTTAAAACAAAATTCTGCGGAATAGACAATTATGTGTATATGCTTCGTACCATTGGCTATTTTACGGAACAGACATATGCATCCGTTCAGCGAATGCTGACAAACCTTCTGCCTTTGCTTTTGTTCAGTTTGTTTGTAGCGATTCTGCTGAATCGTAAGATGAAGGGTCGTACCATATTCCGTGCGATATTCTTTATTCCGGTTATTTTGGCAACAGGTATTATTGCAAAGTCAGATGCAGCTAACAACCTTCAGGGTATGTTTAACAGCTTTGATATGGGAGCAGCAGAATCTGCAGTGGAGGAAGTCAGTAGTGCATTCAGTGTGGATGGTATCATGTACTTTGTGGAGCAGATCTTTGTGGATGTTCCGGGTTCTGACTGGATACTTACCTTTGTTGAGAATGCTGCACAGAATGTGTACGGAATCATTAATGATTCCGGTGTACAGATTTTGATTTTCCTTTCCGGCTTACAGTCAATTTCTCCTTCCCTGTATGAAGCTGCAAGTATTGAGGGATGTTCGGCATGGGAAAGCTTTTGGAAGATTACGATTCCGATGATCAGTCCTATGATTTTGGTAAATATTATTTACACGATGGTGGATTCGTTCACAAAATACAATAATGATGCAATGCGTATTGTACAGGAACAGCTTGTGGCAGGTAATTATGGAAATGCAGCCGCAGCCGGATGGTTCTATTTTGTGATTATCGCAGTATTAGTACTCATTATTGTTGGAATTGCAAGCCGTTTTGTATTCTATCAGAATCGTGATTAGGAAGGAGGGATAAAGATGAATAAATATCTAAACGGACAAAAAGGCAGACTTGTCAAAAAAATAGTATCTACCTCTTTTATTTATCTGATTTTGATAGGATTGTGCTACTACATCTTATCACCCCTGCTTTTGAAGATTTCTACAAGTTTCATGTCAGAGAATGATTTGATAGATAAACTGGTTGTATATATTCCCAGAAACTTCACATTGTGGAATTTTAAAGCGGCAGCTGATCACTTGGATTATTGGGTATCACTTAGAAATACCTTCCTGATATCGCTGTTTGCCGGTGTGATTCAGACAATGGTATGTACCTGGATTGGATATGGTTTGGCGAGATTTCGATTCAAGGGAAATGGTCTTGTAATGGCATTGGTGCTGTTTACAATCATTACTCCTCCTACAACATATCAGACATCCATGTATATGAAGTTCCGTTATTTTGATGTGTTTGGCATTATTGAAGCGATTACCGGTTCCTCCTTGAATCTGTTGGATTCCATGTGGCCCTTGTTCATTTTGTCAATCACAGGATTTGCGTTCAAGAACGGTCTGTATATTTATATGATGAGACAGTTCTTCCGTGGATTCCCGATTGAGTTGGAAGAGGCAGCATTCGTTGATGGAGCGGGAGTGTTCCGTACATTCTTTGCTGTTATTCTGCCGAATGCGAAATCTATGCTTGTTACGATTTTCATGTTTGCATTTGCATGGCAGTGGACGGATACCTTCTATTCAACAATGTTCTTTAGTAGAATTAAAACATTATCAAATCAGCTGGCAAAGGGATTTGAAGGAATGTTTGTAGAAGGACATGTGTTGGGCTTAAAAGCCGGTCAGCCGCTTACGTCAGCTTTGGGCGGAACCTATAGTTTAATGGTAATTATTCCGTTAATCATTATTTACGTAATTGTACAGAAACAGGTAACAGAAGGAATTGAACGAAGCGGTATTGTTGGATAACAGGCTTCGGAGCCGGAAGAGCCGGTTCTGTACTGAATAGGTATTTTGACAAAAAGAATTCTTCTACCAGGTCATTTGGAAGAATTCTTTTTGCATAAATCAGTAATTATATGAGCAATAGAATAGCAATAGCAGCGGAGGTGTTTTTCATGAGTCAATTTATTATTTCAGGCTTTGCGGATGAGATTGATGAAAAAATTGATACTCAGTTCAAGGTGCTGAAGGAATTGGGAATTGAGTATTTTGAAGTACGTGGAGTGGATGGTCGGAATATATCTGACCTTACGGATGAAGAGGTAGCCTATTTGCATACCAGAATGAAGGAGAATGGAATCAAGATATCCTCCATTGGTTCTCCGATTGGAAAAATTGGGATTAAGGACGATTTCGGACCTCACTTCGAGAAGTTTAAAAGAGTTGTTGAGATTGCGAAAAAATTGGAAACAAGGTATATCCGTATGTTCAGCTTCTTTATAGCAAGAGAAGAGGATCCGGCTAATTATCGTGAGGAAGTGTTTGCAAGGCTTTCGAAAATGATAGAGTATGCCCAAAAAGAGGATGTTGTATTGCTTCATGAAAACGAGAAGGACATTTATGGTGATACAGTAGAACGTTGTCTGGATATTATGGAGCATTTATACTGTGATAATTTTAAAGCGGTTTTTGACCCTGCTAACTTTATCCAGTGTGGACAGAATACGAAGGAAGGCTTTGACAAGCTTGAAAAGTATGTCGAATACATGCATATTAAGGATGCACTTTCGGATGGAAGCGTAGTTCCTGCCGGATTAGGTGTCGGTGAACTGGAGTATATCTTAAAGAGCCTGAAGAATGCGGGATATTGCGGATTTTTGAGTCTGGAACCCCATCTTGGAAGCTTTAAGGGCTTGGAAGCACTTGAAAATGATGATACAATGTTAAAGCTGGAGAGGAGCAGCGAAGAAAAATTTGTTCTTGCATATGACAGCTTAAAAAATATTTTGGGGAGGATTTAAGAATATGGATAAGGTAAGATTTGGAGTAATTGGATTTGGAAATATGGGAACGAGTCACTGTAATAATGTTATGGCCGGACGGGTTCCCAATATGGAGTTGACAGCAATTTGTGATAACGCACCTGCCAGATATGAAGCAGCGAAAAAACAGTATCCCACCGTTGCCGTGTTCGATAATGCCACGGACTTATTTAAGAGCGGCTTATGCGATTTGGTTATCATTGCTGTTCCCCATTACGATCATCCTGCTTTGGCTGAGGAAGCATTCTCTTACGGAATTAACGTAATCACCGAGAAACCCGCAGGTGTATATACCAAGCAGGTATTGGAAATGAATGAGGCGGCAGAGAAATCAGGAAAGCTGTTTGGTATTATGTACAATCAAAGAACCAACCCTCTGTATCAGAAGATCAGAGAAATGGTACAGAGCGGAGAGCTTGGACATATCAAAAGAATATCTTGGGTTATCACAAACTGGTACAGACCTCAGGGCTATCATGACAGCTGTGCATGGCGTTCTACCTGGAAAACTGAAGGCGGCGGAGCATTGATCAATCAGAATCCTCATCAGCTCGATCTGTGGCAGTGGATGTTTGGTATGCCGGACAAGATCACTTCCTTTGTATACTTTGGTAAGTATCGAAACATCGAGGTAGAGGATGATGTGACAGCCTTCTTTGAATATGAAAACGGTACAACAGGTACTTATATCACTTCTACCGGAGAGGCTCCCGGTACCAACAGATTGGAAATCGCATGTGATATGGGAAGACTTGTTGTGGAGAACGGACAGATCATTTTTGACAGAAATGTCGTTTCTGAAAGTGAGTTTAATAAGAATTATAAAGGTATTTTTGGTGGTCCTGAGTGCTGGAAATGCGAACTCCCTGTAAGAGGAGACGGTGAACAGCATGTGGGTATTTTGAAAAATGTAACCTCTGCATTGTTGCATGGTACAGAGCTTCTTGCACCCGGCTATGAAGGAATCAAGGGATTGACAATCTCGAATGCAATTCATTATTCGGCATGGACCAACACTACAGTAGACGTAAAGAACTTCCCTCATGAGGATTACTATAGATTACTGCAGGAAAAAATCAAAAATTCAACCGTTAATAAGGAAGATGTTGTGCAGCGTACAGCCGGTACGGAAGGAACTTATTAAAGGAAAAGGAGATATCATTTTGAATAAGAACATAGGAGCTCAATTTTATACAATTCGGGATTATTGTCAGACCTTGGAAGATTTTGACAACAGTTGTAAACGAGTGAGTGAAATTGGCTATAAGGTGGTCCAATTGTCCGGAATCGGTAATTTTACAGGGGATGAAGTAAAGAAAATTCTGGATAAATATGGTCTGGTATGTGCTTGTACTCACCGCGGATGGGATAATTATCAGCAGCATCTGGAGGAGGAGATTCAATTTCACAAAACCATAGGATGCAAGGTGTGTGGTTTGGGATACCATGGTAATATGGAGGAGGATGGCATTGATTCCTTCGTCCGTGATTTCAGACCGGTCTGCGATAAATTAGCTGAAAACGGAATGGTATTTGCATATCATAATCATGCGCATGAGTTTGAGAAAAGAAATGGCAGATTCATATTGGAAGAATTGGTTGACAAAATGAATCACAGCAGCTTCAAATTGATTCTGGATGTTTATTGGCTGGCGTATGCGGGAGTGAACCCGGCGGCTTTTATACGCAAACACAAGGATGTTATTGCCTGCATCCATTACAAGGACATGAAAATAGAGAAGAACGCGCAAAAAATGGCGGAAATCGGACAGGGAAATATCGATTGGGATGATGTGATTGCAGCGGCTGAGGAATCTCAGGCTTCTTATGCGCTGGTTGAGCAGGACATCTGTGACGGAAATCCCTTTGATTCCCTGAAAATTAGTTACGATTATCTAAAAGGTAAGGGGTATTGCTAAGATGAATGTATGTGTGGTTGGATATGGAGCGATTGGACCTGTGCATGCACAGGCGCTATCTCAGATAGAAGGTGTCACGCTCTATGGAATTTGTGATATAGACAGAGAGCGTGCTGATCAGGGGGCAGAGCAGTATCATTGTCATGCGTTTTATGATTTTGATGTCTGCCTGAATGAGAAGGAGATAGACAGCATCCATATCTGTACCCCTCACTATCTGCATTTCGAGATGATTGAAAAATGTGTCGCTGCCGGTAAAATGGTGGTAGTTGAAAAGCCTGTTGTCATGAAGAGGGATGAACTGATTGCCGTGCAAAAATACTGTGGAAGCAGGGTATTTCCGGTGCTGCAGAACCGCATTAACAGATGTGTTGCGGAGATGAAAAGAATCATTGATACAGAACCTGCCATCGGAGGGCTGAAGGCAATCAAGGGTATCGTTACATGGGACAGGGATGCTGCCTATTATAACTCGGCCGAGTGGCGCGGAACCAAGGAATTTGAAGGCGGCGGCGTGCTGATCAATCAGGCGCTTCATACTCTTGATCTGATGATTTATTTGGGCGGAAGGGTAGAAACCATCCATGCGACCGGCTCCAATCATTCCCTGAGAGACGTGATTGAGGTGGAGGATACGATGGATGCTTTTCTGCGGTATGAGAATGGTGCCAAGGGTATTTTCTATGCAACCAATGCATATGGAGATAATTCTTCTGTTCAGCTGGAACTGAAGTTTGAACAGGTAACTCTCCGTTATATAGACGGAAAGCTTTACCGCGACGGTGAAAAAATTTGTGAGGATGATAATACTTTCTTAGGAAAAAGCTATTGGGGCTCAGGTCATGCAAAATTGCTGCATGATATCTACGTTAAGCATACCCCCATATTGTTGGAGGATGTGACAGATACCATGCGAACCATGTTTGCATTATATGAAAGTGCCGAGACCCAAAAAGAGGTAAGACTTTAAAGATATTTCGTACGAAAGATTTCGGATTAAACCGAAATCTTTCTATATATAACAGAAAAACCGACAAATGTTGTCGGTTTTTCTGTTATATATAGAACAATGTGAATGTTTTGTCAATCAGGGATGTGAATTTTCAAAATAATCTTTTAAATATTTCCAAAATACCGAAAAATGTAGTGCAATATTTTGAAATTTGTGCTAAAATTTATCTCGAGTAGTTTTTTTACTGTCACATTAATACATATGATGGAATGACAGAAGAGAAGGCTTTGGGTATTTGGAGGGAAAAAGTATGACGAAAGAAAAAACAATGGAAAAGACAAATGAAAAGACAAATGAAAAGGAACCGATAGCACAGGAAAAGATTTTTAAGACGATGATGTGCATGACTCTGTTGACGGCCGCACTGTTTTTATTAAAGAACATTCTGGGACAGACCTGGATCGGTGTGGGAGCCATAAGTATCGTGATAATCTGCTTTGGTATTGCAGTATATATTATGAAGAAGATGAACGCCGGTCAATTTGTAAAGCAGCTGGTACTCTGTGTCGGACTGCCGCTTCTTGTATTTTTCATTTCAGTTTTCAGCGGAGACTTCTATAGTGATGATTTCCCCTTATTTTTGGCGGTTATGGGCTTGTCCGGGCTATATCTGGAGCCGTTATATACCAGAATTCAGATGATTGAGATTCCTGTTTTGTTACTCCTATTGTATTTGATTCATCCCGACAAGGCAGATCCGTTTTCTCAGTACGCGATGTGTGTACTCCTTACTGTTGTGGGTGGATATACGATTATGCTTACCATCAAGAGGGGGCGTTCTTTTATTGCTTTGAGTATGAAGCAGACAGAGGAGGCTCAGAGACTGTTGGAATCTATTAAATCCGTAGGGGACGAGCTGCAGGAAAACTATGAGAATTCAACAAGCAGAATCGAAGGACTGAAGAGAGTCAATCAGCGTCTGGAGCAGAATACGGATGAATTGAAAAAGGGTTCCTATGAGATTTCTCAGGGAACACATGAGGTGGAGAGTGCCTGCGATGAGGTGCGTGAGTGTATGCAGATTACCGAGAATCATATCGGTGCACTGAATCAGGAAGTAAAGCATGTAGAAGAGGCAATGTCTGAGAACAAAGAGAATATGCAGATTATGGATAACCAGATGCAGTCGGTTAAGAAGACCGTGGGTGAGACCAAAGAGGTATTTGCTTTATTACAGGAGCAGATTATGGAAATCAGCGAGGCAACAGCGCAACTGACCAAGATTGCAGCGAATACCAAAATGTTGGCGTTGAACGCATCTATCGAAGCTGCCAGAGCCGGAGAAGCAGGCTCAGGCTTTGCTGTTGTAGCATCACAGGTGCAGGAATTAGCATTAGACAGTAACACCTGTTCAGAACGGGTAATAGCAATCGTAAGCAATATGAGAAATCAGATTGAGGCAACCTCAGAGCAGTTAGGGGAAAGTGATGAAGCAATCCATAGCTCCATTGAGTCGCTAAGCGGTCTGGAGTCCGGATTTGACGGATTGATTAGCAGTCTGGATTCCTTATATGGTCATATTGTGGAACAGAATAAAAATGTATCTGATGTGGATTCCATTTTCCAAAGTTTGCGCAGCAAGGTTGGCGAGATGAGTTCCTATTCCGAGGATAATCAAGTGGCAGTAGAAGCAATTGTGGAGTCCATGAATTCCTATAAGGAGCATATGGGGCAGATTGTGGAGGATGCCATGGAAATCCGGCAGTTATCGACGTCTATGCTGGAATTTTCCAAGGATGGGGCGACAGAACAGCCATAAGGTATGCGCGCAGGATATAATACAAATCCTCTTATTTAATTCAGAAGATTAGGTAATTGCGAAACTCAAAAATATCATTTTCGCAATTATCTAAATTCAGAAGATGGATGAAAATAGGGGGATTTTTGTATGTGACGAGAGCCGGAAAGGTTCGGCTGTCACGGAAGCAGTATTGCATAATGATGGTATTAAGAAAGGTTAGGATAGAAATATGGGAAAAGCAAGGCTTGACTTGGCCAACAGCAGAAATGCTGAGGGCAGCAGAAATAAGACTGCACTAATCGGTGTCGCAATTATGAATGTTGCAATATGTGTTGCTTATGTGGTTGAGGTTTTAAAAGGGGCACGCAGCATAGACTCCTTTGTAATATTGGCAATGACCTGTATTGTGCCTATCGCAGTTGCAATGGGGATATATGTAAGAAGAAAGGATTCATACCTGATTCGCAGCATATTAGGATATGGCTTTTTGATATTCTATGGATATATTATGTTTACCTCAAAGACGGACATGTCTTTTTGTTACGTGCTGGTGGCTGTGTCTATTTTGTTGGTATATGGGGACTATAAGTTTTCAGCGGTTTTCGGCTCCGTTGCGTTTATCATCAATATAGCAGTTGTAATCAGGAAAATTATTACAACAGGACTTGCGACGGAACAGGTCACCAATGCGGAGATAATGCTGGTCTGTGTCTTTTTAACCTGTGTGTTTTCCGTGCTGGCTACCAAGAGGATTACAGATATTAACAGTGCAAGTATGGATAGGGCAGATCATGAGAAGGAGCAATCTGAGCAGCTGCTGCAGACCACTCTTTCGGTTGCGGCCGTCATCCATGAGAATATCGAAGATGCGGTGGGAGAGACCAAGACTCTGAATGATGCGATTGAGGCAACCCAACATTCCATGACTGATTTGACGAATGGTACTAATGAAACCATGCAGGCAATTATGGAACAGCAAAGGAGTACGAATGAGATTGCCGGTTATATCAATGGTGTTGAGAATGCTACCGGTGAAATCGTTAGGGAGATTTCCGTCGCGGAAGAAAATCTGAATATCGGTATGACTGTAATGAAGGAGTTAATTGAACAGGTGAAGGTGTCTGAGGATTCCAGTGCCGTTGCGGCGCAGGAGATGGATGGCTTAAAAGAGAATGCAAATCAGATGCAGAATATTGTCGGTTTAATCAGTAATGTGGCGAATCAGACAGCATTACTTTCCTTGAATGCAAGCATTGAGGCTGCCAGAGCAGGTGAAGCGGGAAGAGGATTTTCTGTTGTGGCAAGTGAGATTTCCAACCTTGCAGCTCAGACGAATACCGCGACCGGTGAGATTGGGAAGCTGATAGAGAGTATTGCAGATTCCATTACAGAGGTAACCAAGGCGATGGAATCGCTTTTAGAAAGCAATCAGAAGCAGAATGAGTGTGTGGGACGTACCGCAGAGAATTTTGATAAAATTCACGAAAGCACTCAGGCGATTTCTGGGCAGGCAGACCGGCTGAAGCAGACTGTAAATGCGGTCTCTGTGGCAAATGCACATGTGGTGGAGAATATCGACAATGTGTCGACTGTAACGGAAGAGGTTACGGCAAGTGCCACGGCAACATTGGCAGGATGTAACAGCAACCTGGATAGCATAGAGAAGGTTATGGGCATCATGGAGAAGCTTGGCGAAGAAGCAAGGAAGCTGCAGAAGAAGTAAGTATTGTAACTCTTCAGCACCCCATTCGCAAAAACGTGCTTTCAGCAATTTCCTTTTTCGAATGGGGTTATTTCGCCACATAAATCTGTAAAAACACTTCTGCTCATGCAAGCATGGCAGCCACATATTCACAGATTTGCGTGGCTCTGAATAGTTACGTAAAATAAAAGAAACGGCGCGCCTTAGGTGGGCGGTATTATCTGTTATTGATGATTTTGGTTAACTCAACGGGGTCAACAATCTTGCCGTCTTTGTAAACACGCATGTTGCCGGACGCAATCTCATCAATCAGGATAACCTCGTCGTTGTTGTAGCCGAACTCGAATTTGATATCCCACAGGTCAAGACCGATGGACTTCAAATCATCGGCAACAATTTTCGTAATCTTCAAGGTCTGCTCTTTCATACTTTCAAACATTGCGGGAGTCATGATGCCAAGTGCAGCCAGACCTTCTCCGGTAACAAGGGGATCACCAAGTGCATCGTTTTTGAAGGTGCACTCAACATAACCGCCATCCAGAACAGTTCCGTCCTCAATATACTCGCCATATCTGCGGATAAAGCTGCCGGTGGCAACCAGACGGCAGATTACTTCCAGACCGTGACCGAATACGGTTGCAGGAAGAACTTCCATGGTAGCATTTTCAATGTCAGCGCTTACGTAATGAGTTTTGATTCCTGCTTTTTTTAACAGCTCGAAATAGTGAATAGAGGTCTGAAGATTCGCTTTGCCGATACCCTCAATGGTCAGTCCGACACTGTTCTCACCCGGATCGAATACGCCATCTTTTCCGGTACAGTCATCTTTAAATTTCAGCATAACGTTTCCATTGTCGAGTTTAAATACGTCTTTGGTTTTACCTTCGTAAATCTTGTTCATCGTTCATTCTCCTTTATGTATAGAATCAATATTAAAGAATTGACAATTACACTTTAACACAGTTTTTCAAATATGAAAATATAGTTTATTATTCTTTCAAGAGAATCTCTCAAAAAAATGGAAATGTGTTGAAAGCATGATTTTGAGAAAGGAGTGCTGATTTGTTACCTTTTTCATAACGGCATCTGCATCTTTTCCTTTTTTTCTTGCATTTCACAGTGGAAAGGTATAGAAT
>CAYOHU010000039.1:0-10414 GCA_964403845.1 uncultured Acetatifactor sp. | reverse complement strand
AATTATCGGATCGGGTCCGATTGTCATCGGTCAGGCGTGTGAGTTTGACTATTCCGGAACTCAGGCTTGTAAAGCTCTTCGCAAGCTGGGTTACGAGATTGTTTTGGTGAACTCTAATCCTGCAACCATCATGACGGATCCTGAGACAGCTGATGTGACTTACATCGAACCCTTAAACGTAAACCGTCTTGAGCAGATTATTGCGAAGGAGAGACCGGATGCGCTGTTGCCTAACTTGGGAGGACAGTCAGGACTGAATCTTTGCTCTGAGTTAAATCAGGCGGGAATACTGGATAAGTATAACGTGCAGGTAATCGGTGTACAGGTAGACGCGATTGAGCGTGGTGAGGATCGTATCGAGTTCAAGAAGACCATGAATAAGCTGGGAATCGAGATGGCTCGCAGTGAAGTGGCTTATACGGTGGATGAGGCTCTTGCGATTGCGGATCAGCTGGGATATCCCGTTGTTCTGCGCCCCGCATACACCATGGGTGGAGCCGGCGGCGGCCTGGTATATAATAAAGAAGAATTAAAGACTGTCTGCGAGAGAGGATTACAGGCCAGTCTGGTAGGACAGGTTCTGGTGGAGGAATCCATTCTCGGCTGGGAAGAGCTGGAGCTTGAGGTTGTCCGTGATGCAGAGGGCAATATCATTACTGTTTGCTTTATCGAGAATATCGATCCTTTAGGTGTTCATACAGGAGATTCCTTCTGTTCCGCACCGATGCTGACCATCTCTAAGGAGTGTCAGAAGAGACTTCAGGAGCAGGCATACAGGATTGTAGAATCCGTACAGGTTATCGGCGGAACCAACGTGCAGTTCGCCCATGACCCTGAGACAGACCGTATTATTGTTATTGAGATTAATCCCCGTACCTCCCGTTCCTCAGCACTTGCTTCCAAGGCAACAGGCTTCCCCATTGCACTGGTTTCCGCAATGCTGGCAACCGGACTTACTCTGAAGGACATTCCCTGCGGTAAGTACGGAACGTTGGACAAGTATGTTCCGGACGGAGATTATGTTGTAATTAAGTTCGCCCGTTGGGCATTTGAGAAGTTCAAGGGCGTAGAGGATAAGCTGGGCACACAGATGCGTGCCGTAGGCGAGGTTATGAGCATCGGTAAGACCTACAAGGAGGCCTTCCAGAAGGCAATCCGTTCCTTGGAAACCGGTCGTTACGGTCTGGGACATGCGAAGGATTTCGATACATTAACCAAGGAAGAATTACTCAGAAGATTAAATACACCATCCAGCGAACGTCACTTCATGATGTATGAGGCACTCCGCAAGGGAGCTACTGTGGAAGAGATTCATGAGATCACCAAGGTAAAGGCTTACTTTATCGAGCAGATGAAGGAGCTGGTGGAGGAAGAGGAAGCTATCATGGCATGCAAGGGCAGTATGCTTGCAGATGATAAGCTGATGACTGCTAAGAAGGACGGTTTCTCGGACAAGTACTTAAGCCAGCTGCTGCAGATTCCCGAGGCAGATATCCGCAATCGCCGTATCGAGCTGGGAATCGAGGAAGCATGGGAAGGCGTTCACGTAAGCGGTACGAAGGACAATGCTTACTATTACTCAACCTACAATGCAGAGGACAAGAACCCTGTCAGCACCGAAAAGCCTAAGATTATGATCCTGGGCGGAGGTCCTAACCGTATCGGTCAGGGTATTGAGTTCGACTACTGCTGTGTACATGCTTCTCTGGCACTGAAGAAGCTTGGCTTTGAGACCATTATTGTAAACTGTAACCCTGAGACCGTATCAACTGACTATGATACATCTGATAAATTATACTTTGAGCCGTTGACCTTGGAGGACGTTCTCAGCATTTATAAGAAAGAGAAGCCTCTTGGTGTGATTGCACAGTTCGGCGGACAGACGCCTCTGAATCTGGCAGCAGAGCTGGAGAAGAACGGCGTGAAGATTCTCGGAACCGCTCCCTCTGTAATTGATTTGGCAGAGGATCGTGATTTGTTCCGTGAGATGATGGAGAAATTAGAGATTCCCATGCCTGAATCCGGAATGGCTGTCAATGTGGAGGAAGCTATCACGATTGCGAACCAAATCGGATATCCCGTTATGGTTCGTCCCTCCTATGTTCTCGGCGGACGCGGTATGGAAGTCGTATATGATGATGCAAGCATGACGGAGTACATGAAGGCTGCGGTTGGTGTGACACCGGATCGTCCTATTCTGATTGACCGTTTCCTGAATCATGCGCTGGAGTGTGAGGCGGATGCGATCAGCGATGGTACTCACGCATTTGTGCCCGCTGTTATGGAGCATATTGAGCTTGCCGGTATCCATTCCGGTGACTCCGCATGTATCATTCCCTCCTTACATATTTCAGAGGAGAATGTAAAGACGATTAAGGAATATACCAGAAGAATTGCAGAGGAGATGCATGTAAAGGGACTTATGAACATGCAGTATGCAATCGAGAATGGTAAGGTATATGTGCTTGAGGCGAACCCCAGAGCATCCCGTACTGTGCCTCTGGTATCCAAGGTATGTAATATCCGCATGGTACCTCTGGCAACAGATATTATTACCTCTGAGCTTACCGGTCGTCCCTCTCCTGTTCCGGGTCTGAAGGAGCAGGTAATTCCGAACTATGGTGTGAAGGAAGCAGTATTCCCCTTCAACATGTTCCAGGAGGTTGACCCCATACTGGGACCTGAGATGCGTTCCACCGGTGAGGTGCTTGGCTTGTCCTGCTCCTATGGTGAAGCCTTCTACAAAGCTCAGGAGGCAGCTTCCTCTAAGCTTCCTCTGGAGGGTAAGGTGCTGATTTCCGTAAACAACAAGGATAAGAACGAGGTTGTTCAGGTGGCTAAGAGTCTTGTCGCTGACGGATTTGAAATTGTGGCTACCGAGGGAACCTATGATTACCTTACTGAGGCAGGAGTTCCTGCATCGAAGGTGAACAAGCTTTATGAGGGTCGTCCCAATGTGGCAGATATCATTACCAACGGTGAGGTTCAGCTGATTCTGAACTCCCCCATCGGGAAGAGCAGTGTGAATGATGATGCTTATCTGCGTAAAGCTGCCATTAAGGCTAAGGTGCCTTACATGACAACTGTTGCGGCTGCTATCGCAACCGCGGAGGGAATTCATTACGTGAAGACCCATAAGGGAAGCGAACTGAAGTCCCTGCAGGAATTACACAGTGAAATCCATGAGAAATAAATGAGGACATCTTCACCACCTCATTCGCAGCAGACAGATTACAGGATGCTGTGGGAAACATTAGGATATAAAATAAATAATGCGCAGTCATGTATGCTATGTGATACATGTCTGCGCTATTTATATGCCCAAAAATCAGGAAACGCTAATTATTCTTACATTTCTGTACCAGACGCCGGTGCATGACAGCCATTGCAATCAGGATAATCAGGAGGAAAACAGGAAGCAGTGCCACGCTAATATGATTGGCAATCAGACCGAAGAGAGGCGGCATTAAGCAGATGCCGATATAAGCGCTTGCCATCTGTACCCCAATTAGTGCCTGCGAGTTCCGGGCTCCGAAATGTGCGGGAGTGGAATGGATGACACAGGGGTATATGGGGGCACATCCCAGTCCGATGAGAATCAGTCCTATGAGGGAGACTGTTTCTCCCATAGGGAGCAGCATGGTAATGATTCCAACAGCGATAATGGCTTGTCCCAGCCGTATCAATTGTGTATCGCTCAGTTTCATAGTCAGAAATCCGTTGAAGGCACGGCCTACCGTAATGCCGATGTAGAACATACTGGCAAAGAAAGCCGCAGCCTCACTGGAAACGCCCTTATGCAGAGTCAAATAGGAGCTTGCCCAAAGTCCCGCAGTCTGCTCCAAAGCGCAATAGCAGAAGAAGGTAATCAGCACCTCCTTCGCACCGGGAATCTTTACAATCTGCCTGAGTGACAGAGGCTTTGTCACTGTGTCGGCATCGGAGCCGGTTTCCTCTTTTGGACGTTCCTCCCACAGGGAGAGGCTAAAGATCAGTATTGTTGTCAGGATTATTTGTAATATGCAGATATAGCGGTAGCCCATGCTCCAGTGCTGTCCGACAGAGAGGACGTATCCCATGATGTAGGGACCGGCAGAGGCACCGATTCCCCACATGCAATGCAGCCAGCTCATGTGATGGCTGGCGTAGTGCAGTGCCACATAGTTATTCAGTGATGCATCTACACCGCCTGCTCCAAGACCGTAGGGGATTGCCCACAGGCACAGCATCCAAAAGGAATTACTGAGAGAGAAGCCGAGGAGTGCCACGGCTGTCATACCAACGCTGAGGGTGGTCACCTTTCCGGTTCCGAGTCTGAAGGTGAGCCGGTCACTCATCAGGCTGGAAACGACAGTTCCGATTGCGATGATCATGGAGATAATGCCGGCATAGGATACCGGAACACCGAACTCGCAGTAGATTATAGGCCAGGCAGAGCCAAGCAAAGCGTCCGGAAGTCCCAGACTGATGAACGAGAGATATATCACAGCTAAAAGTAAATGAACCATATTGATTTCCTCCTGTTTGTTTAGTATGATTATACCAGTGGAAAATAAGGTGCGCTAGAATGAAAACGCCATAATTTTTTAAAGAAACTTTCAAAAAATTGTCAAAAAGAGAAAAACGGACTACTACGGCATTGGTGGGAGAATGGTTGGAGGAGTTTTCCGGAAGAAAATAGGAGGCTGAAGGCTTGAAAAAAAGTATTTTTCACAGAGTATGCTATATCAGTTGGATTGTAATTGCAGTTTTGTTTCTTATTCTGTTTGATTATATCAAAGTCAATGTTGTGGGCGGTCAGGCTAAGAAGAATTATGAAGTGTTGACGGATTATGAAGTGTTTACCCGGGAGGACGAGACTGCACCGACCGGGATACGCAAGGACTATGTTTTTACGTTAAGAGGAATTGCGGAATCATACTGCGAATTGGTATTTTATGGGATTCACCAGGAGGCAGAGGTATATTTGGAGGATGACCGCATTTACAGTATGTCAATGCAGGACTGCGGAATTGCGGGTAAGTCTCCCGGATACATTTGGAATTCCCTGTCATTTTCAGAAGAGGATAACGGGAAAAAGGTCAGGATAGAAATCACACCAATCTACAGTTCTTCCAATGAAATCACACCGATATTATATTTTGGTAACAGATATGATATTGCCAGAGATATCTTTATGGATTCCATTTGGAATCTGATTTTCAGCGTGATTGTGATGGGCGTTGGTTTGGTCTATATCCTTTTCGTGTTGTTTAATAATCGAAAAACAACGGTGGAAAGTAATTTGTCCATGCTGGGCTTTTTCGCAATTCAATTAGGTCTGTGGAGAATTTCGGAATCCGAGGCAATCAATTTCCTGTTTCAGGGACATCCGATTTTTTCCCAGATGACGTTTGTGACACTGATGTTCATGGGAATTTCAATGGTGCTGTTCATAAAGGAATTATACAGCACACGTAAGAAATGGATCTGGTATGTCCCCTGTATCTTGGGATTTGTCAATATTTTAGGAACTCTCCTATTACAATTTACCGGTGTGGCTGATATGCGTCAGATGCTGCCGGTGACCCATGCAGTGATTGGCTTCGGTATAGTGATTACAGTGATTATGACAGTTTATGAAATACGCTGCGTCGGATGGAGTACGGGATTGAAGCTGAATATAGGGTGCTTGGCAGTTTGCTTTGTGTGCGCCGGAATTGATATGCTGTTTTATTATGTGTCAAAGGGAGATGCCCCCTCTATCTTTACTCTGGTAGGTTTTTTAAACTATATTCTGGTATTGGGTCTTCATTCCATGCAGGAGGTGAAGGAGCTGATGCGCTTTGGTATCAAGGCGAAGAAGTATGAGCAATTGGCATATCACGATCAGCTGACAGGCCTGTATAACCGGACTGCATACGAGGAGTACACAAACAGCAAAGAATTTGACCCGGAGAATTGTATCGTTCTGGTAATGGATTTAAATAATTTGAAAAGCTGTAATGATGTCAGGGGACATGATATAGGTGATATTTATATCAGGGAAGCTGCAAGGATGATCCATGAAATTTTTGGGGAAGTCGGAAACTGTTATCGCATGGGCGGCGATGAGTTTTATGTATTGATGAAGAATGAAACAGTTGATTCCTGTCGGAACAGAATCGGACAATTGCAGGAGCATATCGCCACGTGTGAGGCTGTGGGCGAATTTAAAATGGGAATTGCCTGCGGTTTCAGAATTTATGACAGGTGCTTAGACCGTGATATCAGTGAGACGGCAAGAAGAGCTGATAAAGCAATGTATCAGGACAAATTCGCGATGAAGTCTTAATGCGAAGCAGCAATGAATTACCAAAAGGAAATTGCGAAACGCAGCAACGAACATTGAGAAACGCAGCAACGAACATTGCGAAACGCAGCAACGAACATTGCGAAACGCAGCAAAAAAACATTGCAAAACGCAGCAACGAACATTTCAAAAACATTGCGAAGGTAACAATTAAGGTTAATATAAGATACTATGGAAAACATATAACGATGGAAAATGAAGTAATACACCAAAGTAAAAATGATATGAAAGAAAAGCCGGAATGGGAGAACTAAGGATGAAAAAGAAAAAGAAGTTATGGATTCTCTTTGTTATTGTTTTGTTAAGTCTGGGAGTACTGACTGTGGGGTGGATATGTCTGAGTACAGCGAGGAAAACTGCTATAGGAGGAGCTGAAAAGGAAGAGAGTCTTGAGAGCGAAGCAATGACAGAAGAACATGACACGGAAGCTGTGGTTGCGTCGTTGGAAGAGGCGACAGAAGAAGCGACAGAAGAAGCGGAACCCGCCGACATTCCCGATGACGGGACGACAGAAAATACTGCCCTGTATGGCGATAGGTATGAAGATGGTGAGATGCAGTTGGTACTGCAGAACGCTTTGGACAGTCTGGAAATCGGTTACACCATGAAGGCAGATAGTGAGAAGTCCGTAACCGGAGATGTGGTATTGCCTACCACATTGTCCTTTGGCGAGCCTTATGGTGACATAGCATTGCAGTGGAGTAGTAGTAAAGAGGATATTATTGCTGCTACGGGAGCAGTGACCAGATCAACCAAGAGGGATGAAAGAGTGCTTCTTACTGTGCAGGCGACCTTAGAAGAGATTACCTGTAGCAGGGAGCTTGAGCTATTGGTTGTCCATGCGCATAACACGGACATTAGTAGTATTACAGATTTGACTCTGGCGGATATCCGCAGAATGAATTCGAACAAGACAGTTACCCTTACAAACGAAAACAGAAGCATGTCTCTGAATGCAAGGTTCAGTGATCTTAAGGTAGAAAATTCGGATGATGCAAAAGACACCTTGTATAATATCCGTTCCATTTTGGGAATTGAAAATGTGTATGAGGAGTTGGAAGCATCTCAAATTATCCGAACGGAAATAGGTGATTATTACCGGTTTGAACATTACTACAATGGTTGCCGTGTGTATGGACGTAATATAACGGTTTCTACGGATAATGATAATTACACCGATGGATTTAATGCAGGAACATTTACCACAGAGATGTTGCGGAATGCAGACTTGCAGGTCTCGGTATCTATGGAGGATGCAGAAGTGATTGCCGCCACACAGCTGGGAGAAGGAATCAGCATCATTGCCGGAGCGACCGAGCAAATCATTTATACCTTTAATGATTATTATGATATGCCTGCAACTGCTTATTTGATTAAGGCTACCGATGGATATATAGCACCGGATGTGGCGACATATGAAGTCATAGTAAGTGCCCGGGATGGTGCCGTGATTTCTGTGAAGGAGAATAACAGTGGTGCGATTGAGGAAGGAAGCGGGAAGGATGAGCAAGGAGAGACCAGATGTTTCCCGGTTCAACGCGGTTTCGGATGCTGGAAGATGGTTAATGATGCCAGAAATATTAAAGTGAAGGATGGAAGTAAGACAATTAGTTATAACATTAAAAGATTAGACATCCGTGAGGAGCTTGGGGGCGTTATCACATCGGATGTTTTAGGCGATTGGGATGCTACAGCGGTATCTGCTTATGCTAACATGATTGATATTGTAGATTGGTATGAGAAGTACTTCGGGGTGGTATCTTATGGTAATTTCAATGAAGATATAACGGTGTTATTAAATATGTCGCTAGACGGTGGCTTAGCCGACCACAAATTTATTATGGTTGGTTCTTACGAAAAAGCGTTAAAGGATGGTAAATTAGGAACTGCAGCAGGCTCCAAAGATTGTTTGGCTCATGAATATACACATGCCTATGTGGAAAATTTGGGAGGAGCACCGGCACAATACGATTTTGTGGAAGTAGGAACCATAAACGAAGGGTATGCTGATTTTGTTGCTTGTCTGATTGATGATGATGACGGATTCAGATGGGGAATGTTTGAGGATTGGTTACAGGGAAAAGCGTTAAGTAAAGATACTCGAAATGTAGCTGAACCATGGTCCTCAGAGAATCCTGAAACGATAGGCGGAAAGTATTATTGGGATCCTGAAATTGTAGGTAACAGTGTTGCCGGTCATCAGAACTCGACCATAATTTCACATTCGTTATACCAGATATTGCAGACCGGAATTTCAGAGGAACTTATGGCTAAGATTGTATATCAATCTATTGCGTGTGGATACAGTAGTGCGTCCACCTATGGGAACTTTTACAATAACATAATGAAATCAGCGACAAAATTACAGGCTTCGGGTGCAGATTTGACAAATGAAGACATTGAACTTATGAGTCAGATTTTGAAGGTGAGTCTTGGAATGGAGGATGGAATTGTCAATGTCAAATTTGCGGATGAGAGTGGTGCAACCTTCAGTTCTATCAGTGCGAATTTCGACTATATTGATTGGCTGGTAAAGGGTGTGGATTCCTCATTTGTACAATTTGGACAAGACCTGTTTTCGCCTTCCGTTTATGTGAAAAATTTGCAACCCGGCAAGTACGAATTCGAAGCAGTTATTAAAAGTAATCTTGGAACAAAGAGCGAGTATGAAGGGACTTATATGACCGGCGAATTTGAAGTGAGTTGGACGTCGGATTATATAGAAGTTTTAGCCATCAGGGTCGGAGAGCCTGATGCTGTTTACGCATCAGAAATGTATCGTATGCATGAATTGAAATCCGTTGATAAAAAGGTGGCAGATATGTTAGAACAGCTGCGACAGGAAATTGTATCAGGTGAAACCACGGAAGAAATAGGCAATGCTGTGATTACCATTTTAGATAAGTCCAAGGAGTTATTTTTTGTCACAGCGACGGATAATTCATCGATGTTTGGATTTGCTGATATTAGTGAAAAGGGACGTTATGTGGATTTAGGAATGGACTACTACACTAATATTATTAACCGATATAATACTAAAGGCGGCTTTGGTCATTATCTATGTGTGTACATGGGTCACCATATCGGACCGGCAGACAGAAGGCTGCAAAAAATTGGCAACAATTTGAATTTGTCTGAGGGTACAGGTCAATTGTTGACTACACAATCCTTGACCGATAACCAAAAGAAAGCGTTGCTGATGGCCGGTGAATTATTGGAGTATTTCTACGATAACCGTGGAAATATGGAGCAGGTGTTTACTCTTTATGAGCAAGAAGCAAGCAAAGAGGACTCAGCGTCTTTTAACGCAACGTTTTTTAGGGAATTGACCGGTTATGAGGACAGAATGAAGGAATTGACTCTGTATAAACAGATGATCGTTGAAGTTCCCGGGTGGATTACAGAGTTAAAAAATTCCGTAGCTTACTAATTTCAGAGCTTACGAAATCCGTAACATATTAATTCTGAATCTTACTAGGGTAAAGAATTTTCCAACCTGATATGAAACTAACTATTTTAAAGGTTTGGAATCAAGCAAAGCAATTTGAAAGTCCGAAACACTGGTATATTATTTCTCTTTTTACAAATAATACTTCCATAGTAAAATTTGAGAAAAAAGGAGAAATTTATATATGAAAGCAACAGGAATAGTACGCCGTATTGATGATCTGGGTCGTATTGTAATTCCGAAGGAAATCCGCAGGACTCTGCATATCAGAGAAAGTGACCCCCTTGAAATTTATACGGACAGAGAGGGGCAGATTATTTTAAAGAAATATTCCCCCATCGGGGAGATGACCACCTTTGCAAAACAATATGCAGAGAGTCTGGCGCAGGTATCCGGACATGTGGCTCTGATTGCGGACAGAGATCAATTCATTGCATCCGCAGGGGGCTATAAGCAATTGTTAAATCAGTCAGTCAGCCGACAACTGGAAGAAAAAGTCAATAATCGCGAGACGATTGTGGCCAGCAGAGGTGACAGAAGCTTTATCAGCGTCTGCGACGACGGCAATTCCGATTATCAGCATCAGGCGATTGCTCCGATTATCTGTGAGGGAGACATTATCGGAAGTGTAGTAC
>CAYOHU010000038.1:0-10446 GCA_964403845.1 uncultured Acetatifactor sp. | reverse complement strand
ATATGGGGCGGATAAGACCATGACCGCAGTACTTACGGGAGAAGCGGATATCGGATTTATGGGCTGTGAAAGTACTGTGTACACATACGCAGGCGGAACGGAGGATTATGTAGTAAATTTTGCACAGCTGACACAGCGGGCTGGCAATTTTCTTGTGGCAAGAGAACCCATTGAGGAATTTAGCTGGGATATGCTGATTGGAAGGAATGTGCTTGGAGGAAGAACAGGTGGTATGCCTGAAATGGTATTCGAATATATATTGAAAAAGAACAATATTGACCCTGCGACGGAGGTGCAGATAGATCAGAGCATTGATTTTGGTTCTACTGCGGCGGCTTTTTCCGGTGGGCAGGGAGATTTTACCATAGAATTTGAACCCCATGCCACCATATTAGAGGAAAAAGGAGATGGTTATGTAGTGGCTTCACTGGGAGAAGATTCCGGATATGTGCCTTATACCTCCTTCTCAGCGAAGAAGAGCTATCTTGAGGAGAATGAAAAGACCGTGCAGGCATTTACGAATGCGCTGCAGAAGGGCATGGATTATGTACAAACGCACACCTCAGCGGAAATCGCGCAGGTGATTGCCCCACAGTTTGCTGAGACGGATATCGAGACTCTTACCACCATTGTGGAGCGTTATCATACCCAGAATACATGGAAGGAAAATTTAATCTTTGAAGAAGCTTCATTCACGTTGCTTCAGAATATTCTGGAGGAGTCAAAGGTGCTGGAAGAGCGAGTTCCCTATGAAAAGCTGGTAACAACAGAATTTGCTGGGAATGCCATTAAATAGAGGAAGGTAAGTCGTCGAGGGGAGAAGCGTACTTTTGCTGCCTGGTGACATTCGGATGCATCGGGCGGCAGTTACGGATATGCCCTGTTATTCGTGACCCTTTAAGCGTATGTTTTTGATAGCCCAGAGCTGTAGTGCCTTGGCGTTTACACTGATTTTTTCCAAAGAATCCAAAATTTCCTGAAACGCCGATTGCTCTTTTTCTTCAATAACGCCGTCTTCGGAGATGGCAATCAGGGATGCACGCAGACTGTCAATGTCCTTCAGGGAGCCAAGCACCTTCAAGGCCAGGCGATCGAAATCGTCAATGGTAACCTCACGGACACTGTTTCTGCCGATCGGACATTCTCGGGCACAGTAGGAGTTGCATAATTCCGGGGTGTTATACACCTCAGCCATTGCTTTTACTTCCTCAGGATAGGGAGCGACAGTATCTAATTCGATTCTTGCAAGTCTTGTACGATCTATACCAATGATTTCGGCGGCTTTTTCCCTGCTGGTTAAGTCTGAGTTGAAGTCGGATGCCTCTGAACGTGCAAGATAATACATATTATCAGCTGCTTTTGTAGCTTTCTTACCCATTTTTGTTTTATTCCTTTGTGTTATAATGAATTTGACAGGAGTTACCCAAGTCTCTTCTAGTTTAGAGTAAAATATTCTGTTTGTAAAGAATATTATCAAGAATATTTGCGAAAAGCAGTTGAGAGAATTTGCAACATTTGTTAAAATAGAAGGGATGGTGACACTCCTTAACAAAATAAGCGGAGGATAAGAAAATGGGTTTGATTAAAGCAATGAAAGACGCCGTGAGTTCGGTGGTATCAGATCAGTGGAGAGAGTATTTTTATTGTGATGCCCTCTCGAATGATGTTCTGGTGACAAAAGGACAGAAGAAAAGTATAGAGGGAAGAAACAATAATTCGGGGCGTGATAATATTATCAGCAATGGTTCCGGTATCGTGATTAACGAAGGTCAGTGTATGATCATTGTAGCGCAGGGAGAAATCGTTGAATTTTGTGCGGAACCGGGTAATTACACCTATGAAACCTCTTCAGAGCCAAGCTTGTTATATGGTGATCTGAATGAAAATATTATGAAGACCTTTGAGGTCATCGGAAGACGTTTCTCCTTTGGTGGAATTACTGCAAAGGATCAGAGAGTTTACTATTTTAATATCAAAGAAATTATGGGGAATCTGTACGGTACGGCAGCCCCCATTGAATTTCATTTGGTGTCTCCCAAAACCGGCTTTGAGTTTGATACTGTTGTAAGATGTAACGGTGAGTATTCCTTTAAGATTGTGGACCCGTTGTTGTTTTACAAGAATGTATGCGGAAATGTTGCGACCGGTTTTACCAAAACAAGCGCAGAAGGAACAAAGCTTCTCAGCCTTATGAGGCAGGAGCTGCTTACCAAACTGCCCACGGCATTAGCACCTATTGCAGCACAGGGGATTCTGCCTTATGAGCTTGGAAATCATACAGAAGCAATTTGTGAGATGCTTAAGCAGGGGCTGACGGAAAAGTGGACCTTAAGCCGTGGTATTGAAGTGGTATCCATGACGATTGCCGCGTCAGTACCGGAGGAAGCAAGAGATGCCCTTAACAAATGGAACAATACGGTTATGCTTACCAATCCGGCAATGCAGGAGGCTAGAAAAACAGAGGCGTTTGCAGATTTTATGAGTGATGCCCACGATCCCGTAAACGGCATGATGGGTATGATGGCGATGAATATGATGGGCGGTATGATGAATAATCATAATATGATGAATAACGCCCATGGTCAGCAAAATATGGCAGCCGGGGCAGCATATAAAGAGCAGCCGATGCAGCAAATGCCGATTCTTGGTTGGACTTGCAGCTGTGGTAAAACGGATAATAGAAAGAAATTCTGTGAGGAATGCGGAAGCGCGAAGCCTTCCGCTGCAGGCTGGACCTGTAGCTGCGGTAATGTAAATCAAGGTAAGTTCTGCCCTGAATGCGGAAGGAAAAAACCGGAGGGTGCCCCTCTCTACAAGTGTGATAAGTGTGGATGGGAGCCGGAAGATCCAACCAGACCGCCGAAGTTTTGCCCTGAATGTGGTGATGTTTTTGATGACAGTGATAAGCAGTAAAATAGCTGTGAAGTGACTGAACAAGAGCCATGCAGCGAGCAAATGCTATGCATTTACGAGTTGTGTGGCTCTAAGCTGTTGCGGCGCAGGAAGCTGTTACAATGCATAAAACTGTTGCTGAAGAGGGTAGGTTCTGTCGGGCAGAAGCAGATTTATGAAAAGGGAGGCTTTATGAGCATTTACGATACATTAAACACAGAACAGAAGGAAGCTGTACTTCATACGGAAGGACCGCTTTTATTGTTGGCCGGAGCCGGCTCCGGTAAGACAAGAGTATTAACCCACAGAATAGCTTATCTGATTGATGAAATGGGCGTGAATCCCTGGAATATTCTTGCAATTACATTTACCAACAAGGCGGCGGGGGAGATGCGTGAGCGTGTGGACCGTATTGCAGGATTCGGAGCGGAGCAGGTATGGGTGGCAACCTTTCATTCCACCTGTATGAGAATTCTTCGCAGACATATTGACAGATTAGGATATGATAATAACTTTACCATTTACGATACAGATGATCAAAAGACCGTGATTAAGAGTGTTTGCAAACGCCTTAATATTGATACCAAGATTCACAAAGAACGGACGTTGTTGAATGCGATTTCCTGTGCGAAGGACGAATTGATCGGTGTGCAGGAGTATGAACTCAGGGCGATGGGGGATTACAATAAAACCATCATTGGAAAAGCCTACCGAGAATATCAGGAAACTCTTCAAAAGAGCAATGCGTTAGATTTTGATGATATTATTATGAAGACGGTTGAGCTGTTCAAGAGCTGTCCTGAAATATTGAATAGTTATCAGGAACGCTTTCGATATATTATGGTTGATGAGTATCAGGATACCAATACCGCGCAGTTTGAATTGATCAGACTGCTGGCTGATAAATACCGGAATCTGTGTGTGGTAGGAGATGATGATCAGTCCATCTACAAATTCAGAGGCGCCAACATCCGCAATATTCTGGATTACGAAAAGGTCTATCCTGACGCCAGAGTGATAAAGCTGGAGCAGAATTATCGTTCTACTCAGAGTATTCTGGATGCTGCCAATGCGGTGATTCAGAATAATGTGAGCAGAAAAGAGAAAGCACTGTGGACGGATAAGGGTGCAGGAAACAGAATTCATTTCAGACAATTTGACAATGCTTATGAGGAGGCGGAATATATTGCCGATGATATCAGGCGTAAGGTGAGAGAAGGTGCTGGTTACGGTGATTGTGCTGTGCTGTATCGCACCAATGTCCAGTCCAGACTTTTGGAAGAAAGAATGGTGGTTGACGGAATCCCTTATAATGTGGTAGGCGGAACCAACTTTTATTCCAGAGCGGAAATTAAAGATATTCTTGCATATCTGAAAACCATAGACAATGGTAAGGATGAGGTAGCCCTCAGGCGTATCATTAATGTGCCTAAGCGAAGCATCGGTGCAGCAACGGTTGAAAAGATTGCAGATTATGCTCAGATGCGAGATATCAGCTTATATGACGCCATGTGTATGGCAGATGAGATTATGAGTCTTGGAAAAGCAGCGACGAAGGTCAAGGGCTTCGTGAATATGATTCAGGTATTTCGAAGCGGACTGGAGGCATATACCATTCCGGATTTGATTCAGGCTGTTTTAAACCGAACAGATTACGCAGAGTATCTGAAGGAACAGGATGATGAATCTGCGGAGGACAGACTGGCAAATATCGATGAATTGATTACAAAGGCGGTTAATTATGAAGAGTCTCATGACGAACCAACGCTTTCTGAATTTCTGGAAGAGATTGCACTGGTAGCTGATATAGATAATGTGGAGGACGGGGACAACAGAGTGTTGTTGATGACACTTCACAGTGCAAAGGGGCTGGAGTTTCCTAATGTGTATCTGGCAGGCATGGAGGATGGTTTATTTCCCGGCTATATGACTATCACGGCGGATGATCCGACAGAGATGGAAGAGGAAAGACGTCTGGCCTATGTAGGTATTACGAGAGCCAAGGAGGAGCTGACGCTGACTTGTGCAAAGATGCGGATGACCAGAGGTGAGACTCAGTATAATCCTCCCAGCCGCTTTGTGCGGGAGATTCCCCCTGCATTGATGGACAATACTTTACCAAAATCAGGCAGACGTTCTGTGGAGGAGTTCTTGGACAGCGTATCCGCAGGCAGCAGTACCGGATTTGATTCACGACCTAAGGCGTTTTTGAAGCCTAAGGTAACAGCAAAGGCAGATAAGCCTTTTATTGCAAAGGGAATCGGCAGTCTGAATCAGATTGCGGGCATCTCAAAGGGAGTACCGGCACAGGCGGATGTGGAGCTTGAATACGGACAGGGGGATCGTGTCAGACATATTAAGTATGGTGAGGGAACCGTGCTTGCTCTTTCCCGGGAACCAAGGGATTATAAGGTGACGGTTCTTTTTGATAATGCAGGGCAGAAAATTATGTATGCATCCTTCGCAAAATTGAAAAGATTGTAGTAATTTTCATAAAAATATGGTATTCTATAAATGATATTTGCAGTAATCAGACGGAAAGGAAGGATTTCTTATGTGTAAATTGGAAAATATTATGGAAGCAGCAAAGCTGAATGAATTGTTAGGAAAAAAGGAAGAGAAAAAGAGCAATATCCTGTTGTGGGTACTTGCGATTATCGGCATTGTAGCAGCGATAGCAGGAATTGCGTATATGCTGTATCGTCATTTTGCGCCTGATTATCTGGAAGACTTCGAGGATGATTTTGAGGATGATTTTCTGGATGAAGCAGAAGAAGATGATGATGATTTCTATGAGGATGAGACCGAGATTACGTTTTAAGAAGCAGTTTTCGCAGCCAATGACCGGTTAGGTTTTCGGTGATTGCAGCGGAAATAAGATAAATAGGTGAGGATTTTATGAAAAAAGGACAGGTATATGAAGGCATCGTAGAGAGGGTGGATTTCCCCAACAAAGGGATTGTTCGTGTGGGAGAGGATACCGTCATCGTGAAGAACAGCCTGCCCGGACAGAAAATCAAGCTTGGTATCAACAAAGTACGAAAAGGGAAGGCGGAAGGCCGATTGTTGGAGGTGATTGAGAAGTCGCCTCTGGAATGTGGTCGGACGTGTTCCCGTTTTGGTGTATGCGGAGGATGTACCTATCTGTCCCTCTCTTATGAGGAGCAGCTGCGCATTAAGGAAAACCAAGTGAAGTGTCTGCTGGATCAGGTGTTAAAGAAGCAAGAGTCTCCCTATCAGTGGGAGGGAATCAAGGGGAGTCCGCAAGCATATGAGTACCGAAATAAGATGGAGTTCTCCTTCGGTGATGAATATAAGGATGGACCATTGGCACTGGGCATGCATAAACGTGGGAGCTTTTATGATGTGGTCACAGTGGATGATTGTGCGATTGTGGATGAAGATTATCGCACGATTCTTGGAGCGGTTCAGAATTATTTTTCTGAGAAGCAGGTAAGCTTCTATCACAGACTGCAGCATGTAGGATTTTTACGGCATCTTCTGGTACGTAAGGCATCAGGAACCGGAGAAATTTTGGTGGCTCTTGTTACCACCTCTCAGAATCCGTGGAAGACAACCGGAATCATAGGTAATCCGACAAGAACAGCAGAAGCAGACGGAGCATTAGGTAAGCAGACGGGAGAAATAGAAGCAGAAAAGAATATTCATGAATTGATATGTGGATTTAAGGACTGCCTGCTTGAATTAGGACAGACCGGCAGACTTCAGGGTAGCTTTGCAGGAATTTTGCATATTTTCAATGATTCTCTTGCGGATGTTGTCAAGAGCGACCATACAGATGTGCTTTACGGTAAAGAATATTTTTATGAGGAATTGCTGGGCTTGAAATTTAAGATTTCTACGTTCTCCTTCTTTCAAACGAATTCCTATAGCGCTGAGGTATTGTACCGGACGGCGAGAGAGTATGTTGGAGACCTTGGGGGCGAAGATAAGACCGTGTTTGATTTGTACAGCGGTACGGGAACCATCGCGCAGCTGATGGCACCGGTAGCCGGTAAGGTGATCGGTGTAGAGATTGTGGAAGAGGCGGTGGAGGCTGCAAGACGTAATGCAGCTGATAATGGATTGAACAATTGTGAATTCATTGCAGGAGATGTGCTGAAGGTGTTGGACGAGCTGGAGGAAAAGCCGGATATGATTATTCTGGATCCGCCCAGAGACGGTATCCATCCCAAGGCATTACCCAAGATTATTTCTTACGGAGTGGAGCGTATTGTTTATATATCCTGTAAGCCGACCAGTCTGACGCGGGATTTGGAAAGCTTTTTAGAGCATGGTTATGTGGTAGAAAAAGCAGTGGCAGTGGATCAGTTCCCTTGGACTGCGAATGTGGAGACGGTTGTTCTCCTGTCCCAATAAAAACCGAATGATGTAATTGAGGTTGAGATAGAGTTGGATGAGCTGGATTTGACTTCAGCAGAAAGTAAGGCGACTTATAAGGAAATTCAGGAGTATGTGCTAAAGGAGCATGGGTTAAAGGTTTCTAATCTGTATATTTCACAGGTAAAAAGAAAGTGTGGAATAGAGGTTGGGGAGAATTATAATTTGCCGAAATCGGAAGATGGCAGACAACCTCAGTGTCCGGCGGAGAAGGAAAAGGCGATTAAGGATGCGCTGGAGCATTTTGGGATGGTTTAGATAAAAGGTGTTATTGCAGAAAATGTAGTAGCACCTTTTGTTATTAAAACAAGGAAAATGTGTGTGTGAATCGAAAAATTGATTTACACATATTAGGTTGAGTGGTAAAATCAAAGCAGAAAAAAGTAATTACAATTGTACTAACAATATAAGTGCAAAATATATGGAGGTATTGTGGGCAATGACTGATGTAAAAAGAGTAAAAGAACCGATGGAACATTATAATATGTCAGATTTTTTGCGAGGACAGGCATCCAAAATAATTACGGGAATTTCGAATGAAGATAAAGCCGGTTTTGTGCTAAAAAATGGGAAACCGCAGGCAGTAATTATTTCAAACGAAAGATATGAAAGACTATTAAAAGCCGGAATTGATATTACAGAATACTAATTTGGAGGAAAACATAATGGCTGACAGTAAGATAACGAAAGTAATGATGGATGATACCTCGTTAAATGTAAGTAAAGAAGTGGATATGGTATTTTCGATTGCGAATACCTTGCGTGGTCCATATAAAGCCGATAAATACAAAGATATTATTATCCCGATGATAATTATCAGACGATTAGAATGTGCCCTGGAAGTAAAAGATGCTGACGGTAAGACAAGAAAGCAAAAGGTACTTGAAAAGTGCAAGAATAATGCAAAACCACCGGTGCAGGTATTAAAGAATGCATCAGGATATCAGTTTTATAATACGAGTGAATATGATTTAAAATTATATCAATGCAGAGATTAACAAAGAAAGTCGTGGATTGATAGATGTAATTAAGCATGGAGTAGAATTTGACAACGGTGCAACTCTTAAGCTTATGTACCGCAAACCGGATAGTACGAAGAATCCCGTCACAGTTGCGAATTATCAGAAAAATATTTTTTCAGTGATGGAAGAAGTGTATCATAAAGTAGATGAACGCATTGATTTAGTGATTTTCTTAAATGGTATAGCTACCTTTGCAGTGGAATTAATATGTAATACATCCGGACAAAATTATGAGGATGCAATTAAGCAATATAAGAAACAGCGTGACTGCACTACACGTTTATTTAAGGAACGTGTCGGTGTGTTTGCTGCATTTGCAATGGATTTAAACGAAGTATATTTTTGTACAAAATTACAGGGAGAGAGTTCGTTTTTCAATCCATTCAATATCGGACATGATTTTGGTAAAGGCAATCCACATAATGATATATCCGGTATTCCGGTTTCTTATATGTGGGAGAATATTTGGACGAAAGATAAGATTTTGTTCCTGATAGAGCGCTTTATTTATATCAAGCAGAAAGAACGCAGAAATGCTGATACAGGCAGAGTGAAGAAGTCGAAAGAATTAATTTTCCCAAGATTTCATCAGCTTCGTGCAGTAGAGCGTGTTATGAATGATGTGATGGTAAACCATTCAGAGTGCAATTATCTTATAGAGCATTCTGCAGGAAGTGGCAAGACAGAGACGATTTCTTGGCTTGCACATATCTTAGCAACGATACATGACGCAGATAATAAAAATATATTTGATACAGTCCTTGTAATCACGGACCGTATTGTTGTAGACAGACAGCTTCAGGAAGCAATCCTTGGGATTGAGCATAAAAGCGGGCAGGTAAAGGTAATGGACGATAAGTGCGATTCTTCGGATTTAGCATATGCTTTGACTGGCAATACCAAGATTATCGTTACTACTATTCATAAATTTTATTATATTCTGGACAACAATATTTTAGGTGGCTTGAAGGAGAGAAAGTTTGCAGTTTTGATAGATGAAGCACATTCTTCTACAGAGGGTGTATTTATGCAGTCTGTGACACAGGTACTTTCGAATCCGGAAGAGGAAGAAGAAAAGACAGAAGAAGATAAAATGCTGGATGAGATTCAACGATGTGGAAAACAGCAGAATGTATCTATGATAGCGTTTACAGCCACACCGAAGCCGGACACAATTCAGCTATTTGGTACGCTGAATGCAGAAGGGCATAAAGAATCATTTGATTTATATTCGATGAAACAGGCGATTGAGGAAGGATATATTTTAAATGTGTTGGATAATTATGTGACATGGGATACATACTGCCATATTAATAAAGCCATAGCTGATGACCCGGAACTGAATACAATCGCTGCAAAACGTAAGATGGCTCGTTTTATTGACTTGCATGACACGAATATTGCGCAGAAAGCAGAGATTATCATAGAGCACTTCAGGGCGAATGTGGCTCATCTGCTGGATGGAAAAGCAAAAGCGATGGTTGTAACATCTTCCAGAGAAGCTGCTGTGAAATACAAAAAAGCATTTATTGAGTATATTAATCAAGAAGGGTATACGGATATCAAAGCATTGGTAGCTTTTTCCGGAAAAGTGAAGATTAAGGATGTGGAGTATACCGAAGAAGGCATAAACAAAATCAAAGAAGAAGAGCTTCGCTTTGAATTTGACCGTAGCTGCTACCAGGTGTTGATTGTAGCGAATAAGTATCAGACCGGATTTGATCAGCCAAAGCTTGTGGCGATGTATGTGGATAAAAAATTGAAATCACAGCAACAGGCAGTGCAGACGTTATCAAGATTAAATAGAATCTGCCCACCGTATGAAAAGTCAACATTCATACTGGATTTTAAGAATTCGTATGAAGATATACAGAAGGCATTTGCACCATATTATAAGGACACAATTTTATTCGAGACCATTTCTCCATCCGATATCCGTGATATGGATAGAGTGTTGGAATCGTATGATGTATTGGATGCAGATGAAATAGATGAATTCAATACATATTTATATCAAGAAAAACGTACAGTACGCGACAAGCAAAGAATGTGGGGGCTGCTTGATGCAACGGTAAAACGTGTAGATAAATTGCCGGAAGACCAACGTATTATGTTTAGGAAAGATATACGC